>CAYQDP010000272.1:0-4424 GCA_964416235.1 uncultured Flavobacteriaceae bacterium
TACCCTGTTGTATGCGCCAACATCATTTACTTCTCCGTTTAACACGAGTTGATTGGTGTAATCCATGTTATAGAAATTAATTTCACCAAAAACATCTTTGGAAGCGTAAGTTGCACCAACTTCCAAATCGTTTAATGATTCGTATTTAGGGCGACTCTTACCGCTGCTTTGAATAAAATCATCTCTGTTTGGCTCTTTGTTGGTCATGGCATAGGAAGCATACACGCGAATTTTGTCATTTACATTATAGTTTAAGCCAAGTTTTGGGTTAAAGAAATCATAGGTAACACTTTGTTGTACTTGCGCCAAAGTGGTATCGAATCCTAAGAAAGAATAATATACATTACGATATTGGACATCTAAAAACACTGTCAATCCTTTTGTTAATGTAACTGTTGATTTGAAATAAATATTATTATCGTTTTTAAAAGCCTGATTCTGATAATAACGCTTTCCAATATCACTCGTACTTGCATAACGCGCCCATATGACTTCTCCCATATGTCGGCCATAATAGCCGTTGTTGCCTCCGCCTATATTGAATTTCAATTTGGAATTTGGATTGTAATTCAAACTGTAAACAACGCCGGCAAAATCATTATCGAGCCAACGTCTTCTGATTAAATCGGTCGATGTAATAGTATTTGTTCCAACCACAACATCTTCCATCCCGTAATTGGCAAGATCGTCATTAGCGCGGTATTGTTCGTAATAACCTTTGCCTTCGGTGTAATGTCCGGCAATCGTAAAATTTAATTTGTTATTGATGGTTTGAATCCAGTGTAACTGATAATTATCCTGAATATAATTATCTGTTTCATTATCGTAATATTTTACGTTGCCATTTCCATCTACATATTCTCCTGCGGGATTATAGGTTCTGTTTCCGTTTTTAACGGAGTCTTCCGGAACATAATACCATGCCTGATATGTTTTTTCTTTACCCGAAAACATAATTGCTTTCACAATTGTTTTTTGTCCGTAATACCCACCTGCTAAATAGTACGATGATAAATTAGATTTGGCTCTGTCGATATAACCATCACTTTTTATATTGCTTAAACGTGCATCCACAGCAAAATGTCCGCCAATTAATCCGCTTCCTACATTTAATGTATTACGCATGGTTTTAAATGAACCTCCCGAATGAATTAATTCTGCATAAGGTTTTTCATTGAGAGTGTTTGTTTGCATATTTATACTAGCACCAAACGCGCCGGCTCCATTGCTGGAGGCACCAACGCCTCTTTGTATTTGAATGGAATTAACCGATGACACCAAATCAGGCATGTCAACAAAAAAAGTACCCTGACTTTCCGCATCATTAACCGGAATGCCATTAATGGTTACATTAATACGGGTTCCATCTGTACCTCTTATTCTTAAGCCGGTATAACCAACACCATTACCGGCATCACTGTTACTGACTACGCTTGGGGCTTGACTTAATAACATTGGAATATCTTGACCTAAATTCTGCTTGGCAATTTCCTCTTTGTTGATTTCGCTGTAAGCCATTGCGCTTTGCTTTGTAGCGCGTGTTGAACTTACAGGAATTTCGTCAAGACGTATGTCGTCGACCGTTAGTTCAATGTTGAGCTTAAGATTATCGTTAAGTTGAACAGTGTCGGAACGCATTTTATAGCCAATGCAATTCGTTAGTAAAACGTAAGTTCCGCTTTTGAGGTTA
Organism: uncultured Flavobacteriaceae bacterium; assembly: GCA_964416235.1. Lineage (GTDB taxonomy): Bacteria > Bacteroidota > Bacteroidia > B-17B0 > Aurantibacillaceae > JAHEYG01. Next base: position 1,691 of record CAYQDP010000272.1, read on the forward strand.
GTGATTTTATATTCACCAAAAGCATTGGCCTGCGATGAAATAAACGTGTTTTTTACGCCGATTACAGAATAAGGAATGGCGTTTTTATCAGGACCGGTAACAGTACCGCTGATGGTAAATTGTGCTTTGGCCATGGGCATATACAATACACCTAGGACAAGGCTGCACAAACGAGCCGCTTTTTTTAGTTTCATTTTTTTGTTTCTTTTTATGTTAAACCATCAAATGCAAAGGGGTTGCATTTGCTTTTTAACTGTTCCCTACGCAGGCATTATCCTGTTCAGGTGCATAACAACTGTGTTTGGACACTCATTGTTATTGGGTATAATCTCAGCCTATAGTAAACTATAAGCACCCCTTAAGACCGAGGCAAATATACGAAAATTAAGTCAGCGCAAAATGCTTTTTAATAATGCTTATAGCATTCGTCAAGCGTTGTTCGTGTAAGCCGTTTACCATTTCGTAAGTAGCCTCAAGTTCTTTTAGAAGCTCAATGTTCTTATTTAAAAGTTCCTTACGGTTATGCGGATTTTTTCTTTGTCCGTCGGCCACCCAAGGAACATCATTATCAGTTACAAGGTATAAATCGTAGTGATGTTTTATTAAATGCTCAACAATAAAAGGCGCAATTTTTCCAAAAACTTCTTCACTCCAGATTTTTCCGGTAATTAAAGTAGTATCGCAAAACAAAAATTGAGAGGCGCTTTTAATTTTATCATCTTCATTTTGTAATTGCCGACCATAAATTTCATCAAACACCTCAATGGAATAATCATTAATGTTGTGCGTATTAAAATATTCGCGGGCGTATTCTTCCACGTATTCGGTTTTGAAATGTTGCGCCAAATCCTTTACGAGGGTTGATTTCCCTGTACTCTCAGCACCTACAACTGCAATTTTTATGATGTTGTTTTTCTCCAATTTAAATAACCGTATAACGCTATAATGGTAAAAAATAAATAAAGCAAAGCATATAAATAAAGTTCCTTTGAAAAGTATAATCCGATGTATGCAAAATCAATCAATACCCAAAAAGCCCAATTTTGAATCCATTTTTTAGTCATCATGTAAGTAGCGGTTAAACTACAAGCAGTGAGCAGAGCATCCATGAAAACTTTATCGCCTTTAAATACAATCAGCAAATAATAATAAATGAAAAACTGAGCAACAGTAAATGCAATAAGAGGTAAAATTAATTTTAACGGAATAGAAGTGATGGTGAAATTCTCCTTCTTTTTTTTGTTCCAGTATATCCAACCGTAAACACCACTAATAAAATAAAAAACCTGCAAAGCCATATCGCCATACAAACGCGATTCAAAAAACTCAATACCTGATGTGATTACCGATATCAACGCCATTGGCCAGCACCAAATGCTTTGTCTTATCGTTAGGATTACTCCCGCCACGCCACTGATTAACGCTATGATACCAAGTACAGTCATAAAATTTAAATAGGGGAGCGAGAAAACAGAATTACTTTTCCCTTCGTCGGCATTACCCGCATCAGGTAGTAAGGGTGTTTTCTCAGCTTGCTCTTGATTATTTGAGGTTTCCGGTTTCTGGTTAATAATTAACACGAAACATAAAACAAGAAATAATCAATAACAAGCACCCCTAAAGCGCCATAAAGGTAAGTTTTAAATATGAGATTACGGATATAAAAAAACCGTATCTTTGCCTTTTAAATTTTTATGGAATTAAGCGCTCTTACCGCCATATCTCCGGTTGACGGCAGATACAGAAAAGCAACAGAAGATTTAGCAGCCTACTTTTCGGAGTATGGCTTAATAAAATACCGCGTATTAATTGAAATTGAATATTTCATTGCTTTGGCAGAAAATAAATTGCCGCAATTACCCGCATTAAATGCTCAGCAAAAAGAAAGCTTACTAAAAGTAGTGAGCGAATTTTCTTTGGCGGATGCTCAAAAAATAAAAGACACTGAAAAAACTACCAATCACGATGTGAAAGCAGTAGAATATTTCGTGAAAGAAAAATTAACTGCATTGGGTTTAGAGAAATATTTAGAGTTTGTACACTTCGGATTAACGTCGCAGGATATCAATAACACTGCTATTCCTTTATCCTTAAAAGATGCTACACACAATGTATTATTTAAGCAAACCGATACCTTAGTTTCGAAATTAAAAGATTTAGCAAAAACATGGGAAGCGGTTCCTATGTTGGCGCGTACACACGGACAACCGGCTTCTCCAACCAAATTAGGAAAAGAGATTTATGTGTTTGTTGAGCGATTAGAAAAACAAATCAATCAATTAAAAGCTGTTCCATATTCAGCGAAGTTTGGCGGTGCAACCGGAAACTTTAACGCGCATCAGGTAGCGTATCCATCTTACAATTGGGTTGAGTTTGGAAATAATTTTGTAAATGGAACTTTGGGTTTATCGCGTTCACAATTCACTACACAAATTGAACATTACGATAATTTAGCGGCGTATTGCGATGCCTGTAAGCGCATCAACACCATTTTAATTGATTTGTGTCGCGATATTTGGTCGTATATCAGCGTTGAATACTTTAAACAAAAATTAAAAGCAGGAGAAGTTGGTTCATCGGCGATGCCTCATAAAGTAAATCCGATTGATTTTGAAAACGCGGAAGGAAATTTAGGTGTAGCGAATGCTTTATTGGAACATTTATCCGCCAAGCTTCCGGTATCGCGTTTACAGCGTGATTTAACCGACAGCACTGTGTTGCGTAACATTGGTGT
>CAYQDP010000273.1:0-4414 GCA_964416235.1 uncultured Flavobacteriaceae bacterium
CAAAGACGGAATTGCTTGTGTAAAATCGCAAGACGGTTTTTACAGACACATTGACGACAAAGGAAAATTCATAAACGACAAATCTTTTCTTGACTTAGGAATTTTTCACAAAAACTTTGCAACAGCAAAAGACAAAAATGGTTGGTTTCACATAGACAGACAAGGAAATGAGCTTTACAATGAACGCTATTTGACAGTTGAACCATTTTACAACGGCTTTGCTTTGGCGACCAAACTTGACAACGACAAACTAATAATTGACGAAAAAGGGAAAGAAGTAATTGGAGTTTAAAACATAAGCAACACGACAAATGACAAAGAATGGTTTGCAGACACAGGTGAAAGACAGAAAGCCACAGCCACTAACAGCGGTTTGGCGTAATGGGGGCGGACGTTCTTCGTATGAAAATTTGTGCTAAATTTGAACTGTGTGCTTCGTATCAAGTGTTGTGCTGAAAAGCCCCCACTACGCCAAGCCGCAAAACGTTATAACCAATGGCGGCGGACTTTCGCTTCGCAAGACAATTTTTCGGTAGACTACAACTTTTCGTCCAGCCTTTAAGAGGCAGCATGATTCTCCGAACAACCATTTGAGGTTAGCAGACAGGTGTGCTTGTTATTGCTTTTCTAACGCTCTCGGGCTGACTGCCCGTTAGTGCAGCTATGCCGCCAGGCAAACGCACTTTTTCGGCTGACACAGCCGTAGTACCCCTATCCCTTCGCTGCAAGTCATTTGCAAGTTGGGCGTACCAAAGATTGCACCCAACCAAGCCCATTTTTAATTGCTGAATAAGGCGGGTTGCAAAAAACTTGCAGCCCCACCGCACAGACAAAGCGGTGTGGCGCTCCGCGCCACGAATTATGCACGTGCCTCCGGCTATAAAGTCCGCCTGCAGGCAGCATAGAATTGGGTACGGTAAATTACCAAAGCAATACCTTTTTCTAAATGTAAGTTTAGATTGGATTTTGTTTGGCAATTTGAAAATATTATAGCTATTCTTGCGAAGTTCTTTTAACCTCAAACCTCATTTTCTCCAAGGCACAAGGCTCCGATCTATGTTTGGAAAAACATTATAAATTCATTATTTTTAATCATTGCATTATATTTAAATTGTATGAAAAATTTAATTTTATCATTATCTGTTTTCTCTGTTTTTTTAAAAATCAACGCTCAAACAAATTATCCTTGCTTTTCAACTTCCGCTCCCCCAAACTTATTAATTGCCGGGTCATGCGGTTTGCCGTCTAATTATATACCTTACATGCCCTCAGCAACGATTTCTCCAATTACTTACAAAATAAATTTTCATTTCTTTAAAAGAAGCGTTGGCGCCGGACCTTATGACAATGTTACCGCAACAGATTGCCAAAATGTTATAGGGGGATTAAATTATCGAATGAACGGTTTTATTCAAGCGCCAACCTTGACCTTCCCATCTGTCCCATTTAATCCTACGCAAACAAATATCAATTTTCAATTTACAAATATGTATTTCCATACGGACGATGCTGCGTTCAATGATTTTGTAACCGCGTTTGGCAATACTTGCCCTACGTATTTTTACAGCAATTACGCTGTTAATACGGATTCAGAAATTAATGTGTTTTGTACAGAATCTGTTCCCGGCGGGAGTGGTGGTTGCGGTCCCTTTGGTCAATACGTCCTGTTGGATGCCCCTGGTGGTTGGAGTACATCTGCTAATTGGCCATGGGGTCCATCCCAATTATTAGCGCACGAATTAGGCCATATGGTAGGCAACCTTATTCATGCGGACATTTATGATTTCACTAATTGCCCAAACGGATCTTTTTCCGCTCAGTTTCCTGATTTAAATATTTATAATCTAAATAATGTTTGCGGCTGGGTGCCACCGAGTCCCGGCAATCAATCGAATAATATGATGAGTTACAATACCTGTCAATGTTATTTATCTCCATTGCAAATGGCAAATTATTACTATTTGGTTAATACTGGTTCATATACAAAATTCACTACTTTTTGCGATTACAGCGCTTCTCAATCTGTTATTGTTAACTCATCACAAACATGGATTACCTCGCGGGCTATCGGTGGCGACTTAATAGTTAAAGCAGGAAATACTTTAATTATTAAATGCGATGTTTCAATTCCGAATGGCGGTAAGGTTCTTGTCGAAAAGGGCGCAAAGCTGGTAGTTGATGGCGGCTCTTTAACTAATTTTTGCGGTCAATTATGGAAAGGTGTAGAAGTAGCTGGCACATATAACAAATCTCAAGCCTTTTCTGGCGGATATGGAGTTCATCAGGGCATTATACAATTGTTGAATGGCGCCACTATTTCAAATGCTATTAATGGTATAACAACAGGCACCACTGATGCAATTGGAAATTTTGATTGGTCAAGTACTGGTGGCGTTATATTGGCAGATAAAACAAATTTTATTAATAATCAGCGTGATATTCAATTTATGTATTACACAAACAATAATAATAGAAGTTATTTTAACCAATGTAAATTTCAGGTTAATGGTTTGTTAAATACAAGTGCCAATCTCCTTGATAGAGTTTCCTTATATGAAGTACAGAATATCAAATTTTTAGGCTGTGACTTCAATTATAATGCCAGCAGCTCTTATCCTCTTGGTTCAATAGGGTGCGGTATAAAAAGTATTGATGCAACATTCATTGTTGATGAAGCATGCACTTCGGGAACAAACCCTTGCCTTACATTTAAGCAGAGTAATTTTACTAATTTAGACTATGGAATTAATGTTATTAATTCTAATCCGCTAAGGTCCGTTAGGATAAATAAATCAAATTTCATATCGAATAACTTTGACGCGACTAAACTTTCAACCGTGAACACTCCTGTTTTCACATACAATAATGTGGTGGTAGGCCCTCAGTATACTTCTTCAGGTTTAAATCTTATAAATTGTAAATATTATAATATTCAAAACAATAGTTTTACATCCACAACAAGTAATGTTGGTATCGGAATATATGCCACAAATTCTTTTGCCGGTTCTCATCAAATTTATCGCAACACTTTTAATGGTCTTAATGTTGGCATTGGCCCACAAGATAACAATTCAGGTAGCAGTAATATTGTTGATGGTTTAAAAATGAATTGCAATGATTTTACAGGCACGCCCAACCTATACGACATTGCGATGATGGGTAGTTCGCCAACAATAGCTACTGATCAAGGTTACATTAGTAGTCCTTCGACGTTAGTTCGCAACCGTTATTCGGCTGTATGTGCCAGCAATCAAAATCAATTTTACGTCGACAATAGTTCTACAAAACCAATTAATCACTCTGCAAATTCCAATTCAAATACTCGTCCCGTGCCGCAACCAAATTGCAGCAGTAATTTATTGAGCGTTTTAAACTCAGGAATACCTTTGACACCATCTATAGATTGTCCAGATAATTTAGCTCCAGTTATAAATCCAAATATTCTGTCCTCAAAAATTGCAGCTACACAATCTGTTATATCTTCGTTACAACATCAATACGATAGTTTAATTGATGGCGGTAATACCGCAGAGTTAATTTCGATTATTAACAGTAATATTTCAAGTGGTAATTTAAAGAACTTGTTGGCGGGATACTCCCCATTTCTAAGTGATGATGCTCTAATATCAAGCTTTTCCAAACTTAATATTCCCCTTGGACACCTTAAAGAAATACATGCTTTAAATGCACCTGTAAGTGATGCTGTTTGGCAAGTTGTACTTAACCTGAATCTGCCTAGTGGAATTATAACCGAAATGACTACCAATCAAACATCAAAATTATTTTCAAACAGACATATAGCTGAGGCTCCACTGTTAGCAGTAAAATTTGATTTGCAAGATTTGGTTGCTCAAAAAATAAGTTATTTTATTTTCGATACTATCAGCCCTTCACCCAACGATACCATAGTTGCAATTCTCAAATCAAATCCCGGCTTAATGCCAGATGCCAAGTCACAATTGGTTTTTGCATACGCTAATGCTGGCGATTATTACTCTGCAAATCAATTAATCGGCGATTTGACCGAATCTGGTTCATCTAAAGAATCTGAGCTCGCAATTTTACAAAAACAGTGGTTACTTCTCCAAACCAATCCATTTAAAGCAGAACTTTTAAAATTAAATTCAACAATTAAATCTATGTTTCAAGATTACTCATTTGATTCTAAGAAAAACGGATATTATAATGCTCAAGCATATATGGGATACGTATTCAATAACGAATTCCCTATTTTAAGACTTTTACCTTTAACTTCTGGTTCAAGGTTTTCTTCTTTTTCTAATACTTTAACCGATCCAAGTAGTGTCGGAACTTCAGATTTTGTAACGGTACACCCTAATCCTAATAACGGAAAATTATTCGTTAATAACAAGAGTAGTTTTGACCAACCTTTATTAATTGAGATTAAAGATAT
>CAYQDP010000274.1:0-4411 GCA_964416235.1 uncultured Flavobacteriaceae bacterium
GCAAACCATTCAGGGATTTTGGGGACAAACCGTTGCGTATAATAAGAATTATGTGAAGAAGAATGTGTTGGTGATGGGAGAGTCAAAAGCATTTAACGAAGTACGTTACATACACGGAGAGCATGGAAAAGGAACTTGGACTTTTTACGGAGGACATGATCCGGAAGATTATCAGCACAGGGTAGAGGAGCCTCCAACCGATTTAAGTTTGCATCCGAATTCTCCGGGATACCGCTTAATTCTGAATAATATTTTATTCCCAGCAGCGAAAAAGAAAAAGCAGAAGACGTAATTTGCTTCTGCTTTTTAAATTAAGAGTATTATTAGGTTTAACAACCCTGTGGTTGTCCGAATGCAAATTCAAAGTTTTGTTTCACATGTTTTCCATTGACATCTTTAGCAGGTTGCCACTTCGGCATTTTGCTAATGGCATCTAAAACCAAAGCATCAATGTTTTTATTTCCACAACTTCTATACACTTTAGGTGAAGTTACCAAACCTTCTTCATTTATAGTAAAACGTATCAACGTTTCTTTGATTTCTTTTTTAGAAGCTTCCGGTATTTTATTAACGATGTTTTCTTTTACGTATTGTGCAGTTCGTCCATCACTCTCATCATGTTTAGCATTCGTTTTAGTTTCAAACTGTGCTTCTATATCAGGTGTGATTGCAGTTTCATAATGCATTGTGCTTACTTCCTCTTTACCATTCACTGCGTTTTTAGTTTTGTATTTGATATTGATAGCAATATCATCTCCAATTACTGCTGATTTTAAAATGTTTTTTTGCTCAGCTGTTAGCGTTTCATTCTTTCCCGAAAAAGTTGATGAAGCGCCATCCTTAATGTAAACTAATTCTACTGATACATAATCTGAAACCCAATCAGAAGGATAATGAGGAATTAAATCACTCATTTTAGTGGCATTGTTTACTGTTTCCTTTTTAATGGAATGGGCCTTGGTTTTATGAATATTGAAATGAAGGTTTTGTGAAAATGCACTTAATCCAAATGCTAAAACTGCTGCTGTAATAATACCTTTTTTCATGTGAACGATTTTTAACGAAGGTATATCAATACTTCATCCGCAAATGTTAATTAACATGATCCTAAAATGATTTTAACTTTTTTTGGAATTCAAACGAATTAATTGGCTGCGCCCGTTTCAGAAACAGGTTGTTTCTTCTCCTTTTTAACGTAGGTTCCAAGATTAGTAGTAACACTGAAAATACTGGAGTTGCCTATTAAATTGTATTTTGTAAAGGCATAGTTAATTTTAAAACGGTATACCTGAAATCCAAAACCTAAACTTAATCCGCTTGCTGTGCGCTTATCCGGTAACATCATTTCTTTATGCAATCGATAATTGTAACCAACACGTAAATTAAAGTTTTTGGTAATTAAAACTTCTGTTGCAAAAATCATGTGTCTGCCTAACTTGTCGCCAAAGCTTTTTGATTTTTCACTGAAGTTTTGCCATTTGGTTTTTTTCTTCACTTCTTCTTCGCCAAATAAATTAGTATTATCAGGTTCCGCAATAGGGCTGGTATATGTTAAATCCCATGTGCGTAAGTTATCGTATACAAGCACTAAGCGAAATGGAGCTTTTTTTACTTTATAGCTTATTCCAATTTGTGAACCCACCGGTAATTGAATGGTGTCATTCATTTTATCATACGGTTTCCACACGTACCCCACATTTTTTAAAAGAGCAGAGGCCGTAAATCCACTTTTGTGAGCCCATGTAACACCAACATCTGCAGCCGATCCAAGCGAATAATAAGTGTCGTAATGAGAGTATAAAGTTTTTAAAGTAACACCAAAACTAAAACTGGTATCTTTTAAACGTCGGGCCCAACTTAGATTTAAGGAATAATCGGAAGCATTGAAATTGCCATCTTTTACATCAAACTCATCACGGCGTTCAAATTTGCCGTAATCGAAAAACTGAAGTCCGGCAGCAAATGTTCCAATGTTTTTAACATGATATGCATAAGCCACATTTCCGAAATTCATATCGGCAACGTAATTACAATAGTTAAGCGCCAGTTGTTTTACGCAACCTGCGTTTAATAAAGCAGGATTACTGTAGTAAAGATTTATGTCATCGCCCCAAATACTCATGCTGGTTCCTCCTAAAGCCGCAGCACGCGCGGGCATGGGAATATCTAAAAACCGGTAAGTAGTTGGACCGCCTACCTGAGCAGTAGCCCTAAAGCAAATTAACAAAGAGAGTATGAAAAAAATGTGTTTCAACTGAGTACCTAACGTATAAAAAACAAATATAGTATGTTATTGCTTAATTATTTTTTTGGTAAAGCTTCCTGATTTAACAATGTAAATGCCGGGATTCAAATTAGAGATGTTAATGCTCTCTCTTGTCTGATTTAATTCCCTGCTAATCACTAATTCTCCGACAGCATTGAAAATACTCAAGTTTTCGGTAGAAGAGGTTAAGCGATTCACAAAAAGTGTTTCATTAGCAGGGTTTGGATATACTTTTAAAATTGTATTAGTGATAGAATTGATTCCCGTAGATAATTTTTCGCCGGTTAATAAAACATTATCTACCAACCAGGAATCGGTTGAAGAACTTGAACGCCCGGTCATACGGATACTTACACTTGTTATGCTTCCCGGGAAAACAATTTCACAATAACTATAACCTTCATTGGTTTGTAATCCTGTATTGGTAGGCGCGAAAATAGCTTCAGTTTGTGGTTGATAGTATACTTTGGCTTTTCCTGTCGCATTGTATGGCCAGTAACTGTTGTTGGCAACAGCGCCCCGAATTCTTAAACGGCTGTAATAGGTTCCGCCATTAACACTTACTTCGGTTAATACATAATCTAAATTATCCGGTCCGCCGCCAGTAGAAATTAAATTCATGGCTGCTAAACTAAAGCGAGCACGAATGCTGTCGTACCCCACAGGAATGGCAATCGTGGAGAATGTTAAAACTAAACCACTGCTTTGCGTGGTTGATTCCCAAGAACGGGAGTTGCCGATTCCGGTTGGACTATTAGCAGGTGCAGCGTTTGTTCCTGATACTCCCATTGTATTATAAACTACCGGACCGGTAAAAGCCCAGTTGGGGGAGTATGAAATAGAATCAAAGTTTTGCATTGCTAAAGTATCAATCATCATTTGAGAGAAGCTTAGCTGAGAAAACAAAATTGCTAATGCAAGTAAAATTTTTTTCATGAGATTTTTTGAATGAATTAAAGGTACTAAAGCTAAGCGAGAATAAAAAGTCAATTTTAACGAATGCCTTTTTGTTGCAGTAATTTTTTGTAAAGATTTTCAACATCGTTAACAAGGCGGGTATAGGAAAAGTGTTTAAGCACTTCCTCACGGTTATTGGCTACTTTATGTTGCAGTTTTTCAAAATCGGTTACAGCTTCCAATAATTTTTCTTTGTATTCTTCAGGATTGTTTGGGTTAGTTAAGAAACCGCTGTCGGCACCAACTACATCCGCTGTTCCTCCAACTTTAGTGGCAACAATTAATTTACCGGCAGCTTGCGCTTCAATTAAACTTACAGGTGTACCTTCGTTTTTAGATGTTAAAGCAACAATGTCCAATCCTGCTAAAGCCCAATCCACATTTTTAATCCAGGAGGTAAAACAAAATAAAGCAGTAGAATCAGGCACTTTGGTAAAGGGCAAATTTTTAGTTTGTAAATAGGTTTCCAGTTGTTGTTGAGTTTCGCCACCACCAATAATGAAAGCGCGGATTTTTTTATTTGTTTTGTTCTTTACAAAGTCGATGGCATCAATAAATAATTCGTGATTTTTGATGGGAGCAAGTCGACCAATAATGCCTATTGCTAATTCATCACCACTTAATTTGTATTTGTTCCTGAATTCTTTTCTTTTCTCCTCTGTGTTTTTTGTGAAGCGTTCCAAGTCAAACCCCAACGGTACTACATGAGTTTTGCGTGGGTCGGTGATGTTAAAGACTTCCGTCAGTTCTTTCTTTTGTAAATCACTGATAGTGATAATTGCATCGGAACGTTGTGCCAGATAACGTTCTACACTTTTAAAGAAAAATGTTTTTCCCTTCCCGAAATAAGAATGAAAAACATGTCCGTGAAAAGTATGTACAATAACAGGCACTTTGCAATGAATGGCTGCTAATCGTCCAACTGCACCTGCTTTGGAAGCATGTGTATGCACGATATCTGGTTTAAATTCGCGTATGATTTCTTTGATTCTTTTATAAGCCGCCACATCACTTTTAAAACTTACGGCACGCTGCAATTCAGGAATGATTTGAGGTTTTAATCCTAATTGTTCGGTAATATGCAGGGAACTTTCTTCTCCTTTCTCTTCAGCGCCACCAATTAAAAGTGTTTCAAAATCGGAAGACATATAACGGCTCAAATAAGAAACGTTATAAGTAATGCCACCT
>CAYQDP010000275.1:0-4374 GCA_964416235.1 uncultured Flavobacteriaceae bacterium
GAAAGTAAAATATCCGTTTCAATAATGTACATTAATATGTTATTAATACGAATAGTATCATCGACTTCTAAAGAATCTTGTAAATCAGTTAATGCAATTGTCGTATCATTTTTAGCAAAATTTACATCCAATGTGTCGAATTGAAATGCACTGTAATTTTCAAGAAATTCATCTGTTTGATGAGTTTCTGTCGTTGTACTTTTGTCTTCACCACCGCAACCGGCAAAAAGTAAGCATAATAGTGCGATTAAAAAGTAGCTAAGATTAATTTTGATATAGTTTAACATGGACTTCATTTACTTTATTGCTTATTAACGTTTTTGTACTATCTATACTTTGTGTACTAATATTGGATAACGATATTACTCCTATTTTGGCATTTGCTCTAAAGCTGTAATTTTTTGCTTCGACAAATGGAATAATAAATATGCCATTTTTACCTGTAATGCCGGTATAAATCGCACCTGCGCCAGTGTTCCCATTGGCCAACATATAACTATAGTTAGAATACACGAAAATTTTAGCACTATCTAAGGCATTATTAAGACTGTCAGTTATTTTGAATTTCAGGTGCGTTGCGTTATCAATATTATTAAGTTCAAGTTGTATTGGTTTGGATTCATTGTCAGTAGTGTTAATAGTTGTTTCTACTGTATATGTAAGTGGCAAATTACTAACTATGTGGCTATAAGTGGATTTAAAAAGCAATGTAGTGTTTTTGTTGTTTAAGTAGTTTAGTTCGAAGATGCCGTCCTTAGTAGTTAGGCTATATGTTTCTTTACTATCAGTGTTTGTTATTTCAATTTTTGCAAATTTAGCCGTATCTAATTTATTGCCGTTTAAAATATTATTAAATAAAACGATGCCTGAAATCTTTCTTGAACCATTAAAAATGGAACTTTTATTGCATGCTGTCAAACAGATTAACACTGCTACGATAATTGAACTTAAAAATTTCATATTCATAATTAATTTCTTTTAAAAGGATTTTCAATATTACTATAGTTAAATATTCTATTAAATACTGCTAAGTCGAATGCAACAGAGCCAAATAGTCCTGTCGTATAAGATTTCTCATTGATACTTAACTTCCCTGCATTGTTTACAATTTTTTGTGTATTACCAATGTGTATACCAGTCATAATGGCAATGCCTGGATGTAATTCAAGGCCTGTACCTATTAACATATTTGAGAGTGGTGCTTTAATAATCGGTGTTCCAAAATAAAGAAACCAAGGGCATGTATTGGACCCTTTTTTGTATAAATTGTAGGATCTTATATCTGTTCCTAGAGGAAACCACTGTATTCCAAATGAGGCATCAACACCATATTCATTATTCGTTTTACCTGTTATTAGATTGTTTTCCAAAGTATACTTGTTATTTCGTAAACCACTATAGAATAGACCTGCTTTAAATCGTACGTGATAAATTTTATTCACTCTATATTTTAAATTGCTGGGAAAAACATTTGTGGAGTCAGTACCATCTTTTTTTAGTAATGGGATATTGTATTCAACAGTATAAGGAACGTTAACGGATGTCGCTTTTGTCTTAAGTAATTTAGACTCTAATTTCGGTTTCGTTTCAATAAAATTAATTTTTTTGGTATAATCATAGTGCTTTTTCAAACGCATTAAGCTATCTATGTTTATACTATAATAAAATGAATTAAAAAGTTTGTCAGTCAGGCTAACAGCTTGTGGTGCTATAAAACCGTTTTCAATTCCTGTTGCAACTTCGGTTCTAGATTTGTCATCAGTTATCTGAGTTATGTTGTAATTAAATTTGAGTTTACTAATATCATAATTATTGTGGACCAAGATCGTCATTGATTCATTTTCTGTTATCTCTTTTTTGCAATTAACGCCATTTAAATTGTAGTCATCGGCTGCGTTAATATGAGTCATATAATTCGTGGTATTTTTATTTGAATAAACCAGAACAATTTTATTGAATCGCAGTCTCTCATAAGAATCAGATTTGATATTTGTAATTATTTCTTCATTCTTTTTTATATTTTCCTTCTGTGCTTTTAATCTAGCTTGCAACCCATCTAGTTCCTTTTTTTTCACCATAATTGCAATTGTATTTTGCTCAATTTTTTGGCGATAGCAATCTAAGTTGTTACAGTTTTCAGCCTTAAAATTTGCAGAACCTGAAATTAAGTATTGATTAAGTAAACTGTCTTGTTTGATTAAGTGAAGCTTATCGCTAATTAATTTTGTTATTTTTGTAATAATATCGTTTCTTAAAATTTCGTTTTTTTCCTCTAGTGCGGTTGTTGTGATATCGCCAAATTCTTGAATTAGTGCTAGAAAGAAATATTTATCTAGATCAATTTTAAAATATTTTAGTTTATTTGAAACCGCCTTTTGCAAAGCATCATTTATTTCCACTTTTGAAATTGAATCTTGATACTTTTTTAAGCTAACAAAAACATCCTTACTTGAATCAGTATACTTTATAGATTCAAGTAGTGCCTTAATGGGGTTTTTCTGAAATAATTCTAATTCCAATTTGTTAAGTTCTTCTGTGGTTTTAAAACTAATAGTATCACCTGATTTAAATTCATGAGTAGTGATTTTACCCTTCGAATAATGTAAAGTTGTTTTTATCATTATGGGTACATGACCAACATCTTCAATTTTTGGTAATATGGCATCAATATTCAACTTATTTTCTAGTTTTAGCACATTATTTATTTGGGTTATTTCATTACTTGTTAAGTATTGATATTTTAAGTCAGATTGATTTAATAAGCTACAAAGTTCTTTTCTAAACTTTTTAATTATGGTATCAGTAGACTTAAGTACACTTCGACGATCGAAATCATTAGATAATGTCTCGAATGCAAGCTTTTTATACAGATTAAAGATTTTGACGGATTCATTAACCACCTTAATATTTTCACAGTTTACCATAAAGCGGTGGTTTTTATCAATCTTAATAGGTAATAGCGAAATAACATTGCCTTTTTTATCAAAATTAATTTCGGTTAGATTATTGTTTTGACTTATAAGTAGATAATTGCCAATCAACAATAATGGCATTAGTATATTTTTTACTTTCATGTTTTGCAAATATTTGAAATTACTGTTCATTCGAAGAAATACTACCACTACTGCTTAATTTAATTACTCTCACATTTTTGGGTTGTACGTTATAATTAGGACGGCGGGCAGAGTAGAGGCGGGTTTTGTCAATACGTGTAATACACACTTTATCGCTTTGGTTGCCGCCTAATACATGATAGCATTTTTCGTCTTCGCCCACATACAAACCTACATGTCCTGCTGTTTTACCTTCGCTGGTTTTTCTTACAAATACCAAAACATCGCCTAACATGGGCGTATCTGTTGCTTTTCCAAAGGTTCCCCAATTAAGCGCCCATAAGGGATCTTTTACTACAGCTTTGGCTGCACGCTGCGCTACAACGGCAATGAATAAACCACACCAAGGAATGTCATCCGCTTTATATACGGTCTCCACCTTGCCTCCAACTTCTTTGGCCCAGGCTATAATAGTAGGATTGTTTTCTTTTTTACCCGGCGCTTCAATAGTCCCGTATAATTTTAGAGCTTCTGCAATCATGCGTGGCCCCCCTTCTTTTAATAACCACTGGTATTTTGATTCTAAGGCCATAATAATTATTTGTTACGCAATATAGAAAAACTCCGCATACCATAAATGAGTATTTCGCGGTTTAAGCCAAGTATTTTTACGTGCGTTTTGTAGTTATTATTCTACAATAAATTGTTTCGCTGCTTCTTCTCTGTCACACAAATCCCCTCTGATCCCCTCTGTCACTGCGTGACATCTCCTCCCGAATATCCCGATAGCCATCGGGACGGGACAAGCTCTTTAGCAAGGGGAGAGGCAGTCGTGGTAGATTAAACAGCCTTACAAAAATTAAATATTCAACAAGGGCACCGGCGCATCTAATTTAAATTTTGGGCCTACCAATTGTGGGGTTTGCTCGTAACCAATTTCTCGTAACAATACTTTTACTTTTTCTATTAGTTCGTAATAGGAAATTTTACTGGCTTTGTTTTTGCGGTTGAGTTCCCGTAAAATAGTGGTTACACTATAAGTGAAGGCGCCATACGATGTTACGCCGTGTTTGTATTCGTAACTGTATTCGTTTTCACGGCAGGCTTCTATGATCAATGGCATATAGGGTCCGTAAGTACCATAAGTCTTTTTGGCTTTCTCAAATTTTTGGTAATCTTCCCACAAAGCTACGCCCCGCCCGAAGCGCTGTAAGTTTTGTTTGCTGCCTACGTATAATTCTTTGTCTTCGGCTTTAAATCGTCTGTCAAATAAATTACGTTTGGCTAATTCCATATCACGCGGTATCCACATTTGTCTTTT
>CAYQDP010000276.1:0-4337 GCA_964416235.1 uncultured Flavobacteriaceae bacterium
ATCCTGCCGCTAATATCCTGATAAAAAAATCCTGATCAGCATTGTTAGATAAGTTAATATCAAAGCCGCCAATTTTATCAAGCACAACCTTTTTAATAGCAATCCCTGAAGGTGCAGTTGTATAATTACCCTTGGAGGATAACATATCCTTAAGGGTTAAGTTTTCACTTCCGCCTAAATATGTGGTAAACGAAACCGATTTTTCATCAATCATTTCACAGGCCGAAAATACGGCATCGGTTTTTTTTGTGTTCAGATAATTTACTTTATGCTCAACATTATTCGGATTCCAAATATCATCTGCATCTAAAAAGAAAATAGTGCTTCCTTTTGCAACAGATATGCCCTCATTACGTGTAGACGAAACTCCGCTATTTTTTTTATGAATCACAATTATTCGTTTATCACGTTTAGCAAATTCGTCAATGATTTCAGCAGTAGAATCGGTGGAGCCGTCATTTACGAGAACGAGTTCAAAATTGAAATAGGTTTGTTTCAAAACTGAATCTACGGTTTCTTTAATATAATTCTGCGCATTATAGACAGGAATTATTATAGATACCATTTCAATATGTTCAGTCTTCTGCATCGATGAATTATTGTAAGAAAAGATTTTTATAATTCTGCCACATTATTTCACGAGCAAAATGCTTTTTGGCTAATTCATAAGCTTTATCAGCCATTTCATTTCCTAGTTGGTTATCTACAATATATTTTACACCCTCCGCAATTTCGTTTGGCGAATCGTAATTGATTAAGAAAGCACTTTCTTTATGTACTAATACATCACGCGCTGCGCCAACATGAGTAGTAATAATAGATTTCTTGTTAAACATAGCTTCTGCTATTACAAAGCCGAATGGCTCAATTTGTGCGGCATGCACATAAATATCCATGCACTGATATACTGCCGGCATTAATTCGTAATCTAGGAGGTCGGTTAAAATAAAATGTTGTTCTAATTTCTTCTCTTTTATTTTTTCTTTTAACTCTTCCAGTTGAGCGCCGTAGCCCACTCCTAAAAATAAAATATTCGGATAATGATTCACAAGAGTTGCAGTTGCCTCTATTAAAGCGGAATAACCCTTTAACGGAATATAACGGGCTACGGTACCACTAACAAGTTTATTCTGCAGAGTGAATTTGTTTTTTACTAAATCAATTTGTTTTTGAGATGCAGATGTGATGAAATGTTCATCAACACCATGGTGAATCATTGTTATTTTCGCAGCGTCTCCGTCTTCGTGTTTAAGTATAAATTCTTTTGATTCTTCCGAGACAGCAATTAAATGCGTTGCGTTTCTATTATTAAATTTATCATACTTAACAACCCATGGAGCATAGTTAACATGATAGCCTGTATCTTGTTTCGTAATAATGCGTTTTTTTATACCGGCTAATTTCGCGGCAAGCATTCCGGGTAAAGTATCATCAAACAAATTGGTTTGAACCACATCGGGCTTTATTCGCTTAAAAAGAAAATAAAGTTTAAAAAGCATTTTTAGGTATTGCAGGGGTTTGCTTACATAAGTATTAAAATAAATAACATGCGATTCCACTCCAAATACCTTAACGGTTGCGCATAATTCCGGTGTTTCGGTATGTAAAAACACAAAGGATAATTTGCATGCTTTCTCTTTATGATTAAGTTCAGCAAACCACTTAAAGTAAGAGGGGTTCGGACTATTGGCAATTATCATTACTACGTGTTTCATCCGATTAGCTTCTCTATTTTAGTAATGATATTTTCAAACGAATGCTCGCGAGCATAGTTAATTCGCTTCATAAAAAGTTCTTCGCTTTCGCCGCTTTTCACAAAACTATCAAATGCTTTTATTACAACTTCACGGTCATCGCTCATGTACAATAAATCTTTTACAGGTTCATATTGCGTTAAGTGCGAAGCAAAGATGGGTTTACCCTGAGCAAAGTATTGCAGCATTTTGTGACTTGAAATTTTGTTTCCACCAACTTCATTTACCTTAAACAAAATACAAAAGTCTGCCTCACTGATAAAATTTTTTAATTCCTTAAATGGTTTTTCACCATGGTGAATTACGTTTTTAAAGCCGCTATTAAATACAAGATGGGCCGGGCTTCCGTCATTGATAATTTTACCCACAAAATGAAAATCAACTTGCGGGAACTTATTTATTAATTCAGCGGTGTAAGTAAAATCAATTCGCTTATCAATATTGCCGACAAATACACCGCTTAATTTTTCTCCACGTGGCTTTATTTTGTCTATAATTTCATCTGAAGCTATGGCATGTGGCAATACATGTACGTTTTTGTTTTTATCGCGATATATTTCTGCAATTTCTTCTGCAACGCAAATGATAATTTCGGCTTTTTTACTTATAACGAATTCGGCTTTACGTAAAAAACGATATTTATCAACCGCATGAAAAATGCACAATTTACAATTAAGTTTTTCAGGACTCGTCAAACGCGAAGGATCAAACGTCCAGAAAATGGGTTGAGTGGTATTGTGACGCAACAAAAGCGATTTCAGGCTATTAAAAACTGATATTTCATTGATAAGTCTAAATAATTCAATACTTACGGGCAAAATGTTTTTATAAGTAACAGCAATTAAATTTTCTGATATTTTTTCTTCCTGTATGTTATTGTTTAAAACGTTTAACGGACTAAACGGAACGGGTGGATTAATAAAGTAAACTTTATTTTTTTTAGATAATTCCCATGCGTAATTATGTTTTGAAAACCAGGTTTCGCCCCAAGGTTCATTAGAAAGTATCAGAATATGTTGGTTTTCTAGCTTCACCAATTTCGAGCTTCTCAAAAATAGCATAAAAACTTGATTTATACACGATATTTGCTGATGATATTTGGTGTAGTTAGCCGGCTGATTCCTAATTATTTTATCTTTGTAGTTAGCGAGTAAGCATGGCGTTAAGAAATATCAATACTGTTAAATATCGCCGAAGTATTTTTACTGTGAGTGATAATTTTTTAACTAAATCACCAGATTTAAATGCCGACATCAATTATTGTATTCAGGTGCCACAAAACACGCTAAATGCATTAAATGAGTATTATACTTTGTTAATTGATTTAAATCAAACAGAAGAACAAATTTGGCAAGGAATTTATCATCGCACAAAGGATGAAATAAATTCATTCATTAACAATCAAGACTATCAATACGAGTTTGTTTTTCCTATTGAAGACGTAGAGTTAATCAAGTACATTAGTATGTATAATGAATTTGCTCAAATTAAAGCAATACGGAAAGCAGAATCCTTTAGATTAAGGGCTTATAATAAGGAAGGTATTTTGGCCGTATCCGGTATCAAACAAGGAAATAAATATTTGTGCATTAATTTTTACCGAATGACACAAGAGCGAGCCTCTAATTTGTATTCTTTTCATTTGAAACATGCGAATGTGGAAAATGTTTCAGGTTCTCATTTCGGAAGAGCGCATCGCGCATTGCATTGGTTGGATATAAAGCGATGTAAGGAATTAGGTGTAAACTATTACGATTTTTGTGGTTGGTATAATGGTGATACCGACCGGAATCTTTTAGGTATAAACAAGTTTAAAGAACAATTTACTTCGCATAAGGTTAAGGAGTATAGTGGTGTAATGTATAAGAGTGCTTTACTAAGATTTTTAAAGCGTTTTGTTTAATGAAAAACAACAAGGCGGCATACAATTCGAAAGAAGTAATAGATTGGTATAACAACTTCACAGGATTAATGCCTGTTGAAAGATTGGTTTTTGGAAAATTATCTGATATCATGAAAAACGGAAGGGTATTAGATATTGGAATTGGCGCCGGACGAACTACAGCAGAGCTGAATGCAAATTGTGGAGAATATATTGGAATCGATTACGCTGAAAATTTAATTGAGGTAGCAAGACATAATTATCCTCATCTCGATTTGAGATGTATAACCGCAAGCAAAATGGATGTATTAAGTGAGGCCTATTTTGATCTGGTGAATTTTTCATTTAACGGATTAGATTACTCCGGCATGGAAGAACGGCAAAGAATTTTGGAGGAGATTAATAGAGTCTTAAAGCCTGGAGGTTATTTCTTCTTCTCAACGCATAACAGAAATGCATACAACTTTAACAAATCGCCTTGGTTGGATGAAAAAAAGAGTTTGTGGGTAAACATTAAGACTTTCATAAAATTGCTGCCATATTTACCAGCACATTTTAAAAATAAAAGTCAAGAACTTATAGAAACAGAATTCGCTGTCATAAATAACTGTGCGCATAATTATAAATTAATGACTTTTCATAGCAGTCCTGTTTATGTAAGAAAGCAATTGGAGAATAATGGTTTTTCAGAAATTCTTTTT
>CAYQDP010000277.1:0-4337 GCA_964416235.1 uncultured Flavobacteriaceae bacterium
GTTGGTGCAACTACTTCAACATTTGGTTATGATGACAGCATGAGCCGTTATTTAAAAGCAACAGGCCGTGCAGATGTAGCTGCTTTAGCAGATGGCATTAAGCAGCACTTAACCGGTGATGCGGAAGTTTACGCTGATCCTAAAAAATATTTTGATGAAGTAATTGAAATTAATTTATCGGAATTAGAGCCGCATGTAAACGGTCCGTTTACTCCGGATTTAGCAACTCCTATTTCTAAATTAAAAGAAGAGGCTGTAAAAAATGGTTGGCCATTAAAAGTAGAAGCAGGATTAATTGGTTCTTGTACTAACTCTTCTTATGAAGATATCGCCCGCGCAGTGTCTATCGCAAAACAAGTAAAAGCAAAAGGATTAAAATCAAAAGCCGGATTCATGATTAATCCGGGCTCTGAGCAAATTCGTTATACAATCGAGCGCGATGGTTTCTTAAATGTATTCGATGAGTGCGGTGCTGTTGTATTTACAAATGCATGCGGACCATGTATCGGTATGTGGGATCGTATGGGCGCAGAGAAGCAAGAGAAAAATACAATCGTTCACTCTTTCAATCGTAACTTTGCTAAGCGTGCTGATGGTAATCCAAATACCTATGCATTCGTTGCATCTCCTGAAATCGTTTCAGCATTAGCTATTGCAGGTGATTTAGGATTCAATCCTATCACGGATACTTTAACCAACGAAAAAGGAGAGAAAGTAAAATTAGATCCACCAACCGGTGATGAATTACCTTCAAAAGGATTCGCTGTTGAAGATGCAGGTTATCAAGCTCCTGCTGCTGATGGAAGCGGAGTAAAAGTATTAGTGGATGCAGCATCTAAGCGTTTACAATTGTTAGATCCATTCTCAGCTTGGGAAGGTGTGGATTTGAAAGGTTTGAAATTATTAATTAAAGCAAAAGGTAAGTGTACAACCGATCATATCTCAATGGCCGGACCATGGTTAAAATTCCGCGGGCACTTAGATAATATTTCTGATAACATGTTGATTGGTGCGGTGAACGCATTCAATGAAAAAACAGATTCAGTAAAGAATCAGTTAACCGGAGCTTATGAAGGCGTTCCGAAAGTTCAACGTCAATACAAAGCAAAAGGTATCGGAAGTATTGTAGTAGGTGATGAGAATTACGGAGAAGGTTCTTCACGTGAACATGCCGCTATGGAGCCACGTCATTTAGGTGTACGTGCTGTTTTAGTAAAATCTTTCGCACGTATTCATGAAACTAATCTTAAGAAGCAAGGTATGTTGGCGTTAACATTTGCAAATACTGCCGACTACGATAAGATTAAAGAAGATGATGTAATTGATATCACAGGATTAACTTCGTTTGCACCCGGTGTGCAATTAACAATTACGTTAACTCACGCTGATGGAAGTAAAGACGAATTTAAAGTAAATCACAGCTACAATGCTCAGCAAATTGAGTGGTTTAAGGCGGGAGGAGCTTTAAATATTATTCGCGCAAGTGTAAAAGCTTAATATAAGATTACTATAATCCTTGAAAGCCGCCTTGAACAAGGGCGGCTTTTTTAGTATATTTATGTTATGAAAATCAGAATTGCATTTATTTTATTCCTTGTAACAGGATTTGGTTTACAAGTATTTTCCCAATCATTTATTAAAAACACACAGCAGCGTCCTTTATCATTTAAGGAAATGCAGCTGCAGTTTGATGACTACAAAAAGAAAAATGATTTGAGTAAAGTGAAGGGTTGGAAAAATTTCAAGCGCTGGGAAAATGAAATGCAGTTACATACCGGAACTAATGGTGAGCCTGCACATTTTGATACTTATGTCAATGAAATTGTAAATGAAGCGAATGCTAAAGAGCAACAATCTTTATCTGCACCGTCTGTATGGGCGCCGACAGGACCTAACGTTTTGCCTACTAATCTTACAGGCTACATGGAAAATGGAATCGGGCGAATTAATTGCATCGCGTTTCATCCAACAAACACTTCAACTTATTTTGTGGGTGTAGCTCAAGGTGGATTATGGAAAACAACCAACGATGGCGCAAGCTGGACTCCCTTAACCGATAATCTTCCAATAACACGTATCAGTGATATCAGTATCGATCCTTCCAATCCGAATACCATGTATATTTCTGTTTGTGATTTTGAATATATTGGTTTTGGTTTATTCTTGAATGGACGTAAACGTCATACGCACTATGGATTGGGTGTATATAAAACAACCGATGGAGGTTTAACCTGGTCGCCAACCGGCTTAACGTATCAGTTAACAAACGGTGATGAATCTCTTATCCGAAAAATTTTAATTAATCCTACAAACACTTCTGAGTTATTGGCTTGTGGAGTAAATGGGATGCACAAATCAACTAACGGTGGCACAACATGGACAAAATTACTGGACTCTTTGTTTTGGGATATGGTGCAAGATCCGGTTAACCCGAATGTGGTTTACGCTGCAACCGGATGGGTGTTGAATTCTAATCAGGGTGATGCGGCAGTTTACAAATCAACGAATTTCGGAAACACTTGGGTAAAATTAAACACAGGTATTCCATCTACCGGAAGTGTTCAGCGTGTGAAGTTAGCCATCGCTCCAAATGATAATAATTATATCTATGCTTTATGTGTAGACACTCAAAATGGTTTGTATGGATTTTATAAAAGTACCAATGCCGGTACAAACTGGACATACATTCCTCCCTCGTTAAATGTATTAGATGGAAATCAAGGTACCGGTAGTGGTGGGCAGGGAAATTACGATTTGGGTTTTATTGTGAATGCAACGAACAAAAACACAGTTTATGTAGGTGGAATTAATTTGTGGGGTTCAACAGATGGAGCAGTAAATTTTGATCCCATTGCGCATTGGACTACATCGTACGGACCAACTATACATGGTGATATTCATTATATAGACAGACAAGCATCAACAGGAAGATATTTTGTTTGCAGTGACGGTGGGGTTTATAGAACTTCAAACATGGTTATTGGAAGTTTCTCTAGTAACTTTACTACAACCTGGGCAAATCTTAATAATGGCATTCAAGTAACATCGTTTTACAGACTTTCTAGTTCAAAGAATGCAGCAGGACGATTATGTGCAGGCGCACAAGACAACGCCATATTTTATTATAAGAGTGGAGCCTGGTCAACTATTTTTGGAGGCGATGGTATGGATAATTATTTAGATCCAATCAATAATAACAACGTTTTCGGCGCAAGTCAGTATGGTAATTTCTGGGAAAGTAGTAATAATGGTATTTCCAGTACTTATCCAAATACAAATCCGAATAGTGAAGCAGCAGAATGGGTAACACCAATTGTAGCTGATTATACCAATCCTGGTGTATTGTATATCGGGAATGAAAACGTTGTGAAATCAACCGATAACGGACAAACCTGGAATACTTTAACTAGCATGCCTGGCACAAACTCTTCTGAGATTTCAGCCTTGGCAGTTTCTAAAACAAATAGTTTAGTGTTGTATGCGGCGAGAAGAGTGCGTTATGAGTTTTCGGTTCCCGGCGCAGTTTTCAAAACAACAAATGGTGGTACATCCTGGACTAACATCACTGCAGGTGTTCCTGATAGTTTGTATTATACAGGAATTGAAGTCAATGAAACCAATAGTAACATAGCTTATTTATGTTTAGCAGGATTTAGCGCCGGAAGAAAAGTATACATCACAACTAACGGTGGCAGTACATGGACAAATATATCCTATAACCTACCGAATTTACCGGTAAATTGCATTAAGCAAATTCCGGGAACAGGAAACATTATGGTGGCAACGGATATTGGAGTTTATGTTTTATATAACGGTACAACAACCTGGGTGAATAACAGTGCAGGTTTGCCAAATGTAATTGTTAGCGATATCGAGTTTAATTCCGCTACCAATAAAGCCTATGTGTCAACCTTTGGTAGAGGTATATGGGAAACAAGCTTAAGTATTTTAACAGGCGTAAAATCTTTCGAAGAAAATATTTTATCCTTCAATTTATTTCCATCGGTGAACAATGGAAACTTTACTTTAAGTCTGAATGAAAAGGCAGAAGAAGCAAAAGTTGAAATCATCAACGTAATGGGGCAAATTGTTTTCCAAAAGCAATTGCAAAATCAGGAATCATCTTTAAGCCTGAATCTAATTGCCGGCGCTTATTATGCCAGAATTACTCAAGGAGAAAAAGTGGGCGTAAAGAAGTTTATTGTACAGTAATTATTTATTTCCCGCAGATTTTCACAGACCCCTCTGTCACTCCGTGACATCTCCCCTTAGCAGGGGAGAATTCATGCTTGATTTCATTAAGCTGGTCTGGCAACAAAAAGCCTCTCCCCCTGCGA
>CAYQDP010000278.1:0-4336 GCA_964416235.1 uncultured Flavobacteriaceae bacterium
AGGCTTTTAAAATTCCTTCAGCATTTTGGTCCAATCCAATTTGCCTTCATCTATTTCATCAAACTCTTCTTCCACTTTGGCGGTGAAGTGAAAATCTAAAATATCAGGAAAATATTGGAGTAAAAAATCATTTACTACCATGCCTATATCTGTAGGAAATAGTTTTGATTTTTCAGCACCTGTATTTTCGGTTTTAATTTCTTTTTGAATAGTGTTTTTTGTGAGTGTTAAGTTCACATAATTACGTGGCGTTCCTTCTCGATCGGTTTTCTCAACATAATTACGTTTTTGTACAGTAGAAATAGTAGGAGCGTAGGTAGAAGGACGGCCGATTCCTAACTCTTCTAATTTTTTCACTAAACTCGCTTCTGTGTAACGAGGCGGGTGATGTGTGAAACGCTGAGTAGCAGAAATTTCCTGATTGATTAATTTATCACCCACTTTCATTGGAGGAAGCATCGATGAATTTTCTTCATTCTCTTCATCATCGGTACTTTCCATATATACTTTAAGGAAACCGTCGAATTTCAATACTTCTCCTTGTGCAACAAAAGTTTCTGTTGTTGTAGAAATTGTAATTTTCGCTGTAGTTTTCTCTAATTCGGCATCACTCATTTGAGAGGCGATAGTACGTTTCCAAATTAAATCATATAAGCGAACTTCGTTTCTTTCACCGTCAACTTCTGTAACTGAAATATAAGTAGGTCGGATAGCTTCGTGAGCTTCTTGAGCACCTTTACTTTTGTTTTTATATTGACGAGGTTGGTAATATTTTTCACCGTAATTAGCATGAATGGCTTTGTGTGCCTGATCGATTGCAGTTTCAGATAAATTCACACTGTCGGTACGCATGTAAGTAATCTTACCCGCTTCGTATAAACGTTGCGCCAACATCATTGTTTGAGCCACTGAAAATCCTAATTTACGTGCTGCTTCCTGTTGTAAAGTTGATGTTGTAAATGGAGCAGCCGGAGAGCGTTTAGCAGGTTTAGTTTCTAAACTGCCAATAGAAAAATTAGCGTTTTTACATTTTTCCAAAAATGCCTGTGCTTCTTTTTCTGTGTTGAAACGTTTGTCTAATTCCGCTTTTAAAATAGTCGACCCCACTTTAAATAAAGCCACTACTTTAAAGGCTGAAGTTGATTGGAAATTTTGAATTTCTCTTTCTCTTTCAACAATTAAACGTACCGCTACACTTTGAACACGGCCTGCAGATAAACTCGGACGAACTTTACGCCATAAAATCGGTGATAATTCAAAACCTACTAATCGGTCTAATACACGACGAGCTTGTTGTGCATTTACCAAATTAATATCAATAGTTCTTGGATTTTGAATCGCTTTTTGAATTGCCGGTTTAGTGATTTCGTGAAAAACAATTCGTTTGGTTTTCTTTTTATCTAAACCTAAAGTTTCAAATAAATGCCATGATATAGCTTCTCCTTCGCGGTCCTCATCGGATGCTAACCAAACCATTTCGGCATTTTTACTAAGCTTCTTTAATTCGGCAATTACTTTTTCTTTATCCGGTTGTACCTCGTAGGTGGGAGTAAAATTATTATCAATGTCAACCCCGTAACCCTTCTTCACCAAATCGCGGATATGTCCGAAACTTGATTTTACAGTAAAGTCCTTCCCTAAGAATCCTTCGATGGTTTTTGCTTTGGCCGGTGACTCAACAATAACTAAGTTTTTACTCATATTATATATGTATAGAAATATATGTGCCGATTTTTTTTCTCTTGATTTTCA
The DNA here is from genome assembly GCA_964416235.1 of uncultured Flavobacteriaceae bacterium. Classification (GTDB taxonomy): domain Bacteria; phylum Bacteroidota; class Bacteroidia; order B-17B0; family Aurantibacillaceae; genus JAHEYG01. Next base: position 1,753 of record CAYQDP010000278.1, read on the forward strand.
CAAGATTTTAATAATCAGCTGATTAGTACTATTTTTAATGATTTCAATTTTCGTGTTTTATCGGTAAAAAACCGTAAAAATCAGTTTTTGGGCTTCATTAAAAAGTGTGCAAAGAAAAAAAATAAAATCCGAATTCACCAAATCGTTTATTTAACCGCTTGGTAATCCGTTAAAAAACTAAAATATGTCAAAATGACACATTAATGTCGTAACTTTGTGGTTTTAGTAAAGATAAATGGACTTTGAGAACAAAATAATCGACGAAAGCAGGCAAGGTGAGGCGTTGATAAAAGATGGAAACAATGAGGGAAGCAAAAAACTATTCCTCGAAAGTTATGGATGCCAGATGAATTTTGCCGACAGCGAAATTGTTGCTTCTATATTAATAGATAAGGGATATACCACCACTCAAAACTACGAGGAGGCGGATATCATTTTTGTAAATACCTGCGCTATCCGTGAAAATGCAGAATCTCGCGTTCGTCAGCGTTTACAAGATTATAAAAAGGTAAAGCAGAAAAATCCGGATGCCTTGGTTGGTGTTTTGGGTTGTATGGCAGAGCGTTTAAAATCACAATTTTTAGAAGAAGAAAAATTAGTGGATATCGTGGTTGGACCGGATGCCTACCGTGATTTACCAAATCTTATTGAAACAGCAGAGAGCGGTCAGAAGGCCATTAATGTTATATTAAGTAAAGAAGAAACTTACGCGGATATAAGTCCGATGCGCCTCGATAAAAATGGCGTGAGTGCTTTCATCAGTATCATGCGTGGTTGCGATAATATGTGCAGTTTTTGTGTAGTGCCGTTTACACGCGGAAGAGAACGAAGCAGAAATCCTGAAAGTATTGTTAAAGAAGCAAAGGAAGCATTTGATGCAGGATACAGAGAAGTTACTTTATTAGGACAAAATGTAGATTCCTATGTGTGGGCCGGTGGAGGATTGAAAAAAGAAATTTTAACGGAGGAGCAAAAGGCGAACGCTTTAAACTTCGCTCATTTATTAGAAATGGTTGCTAAAATTCATCCTGATTTACGGGTGAGATTTTCTACATCGCATCCAAAAGATATGACGGATGAGGTATTGCACACCATGGCAAAGTACGAGAACATTTGTAAATACATTCATCTTCCTGTTCAGAGCGGAAATAGTGAAGTGCTTGAAAGAATGAACAGAGGTTATTCACGCGAATGGTATTTAGATAGAATAAAAGCTATCCGCACAATTATGCCGGATTGCGGGATAAGTACAGATGTAATTACAGGATTTTGCGGAGAGACTGAAGAGCAACATCAAGATACCGTTTCTTTAATGAAAGAAGTGAAGTACGATTTCGCCTATATGTTTATGTATAGTGAGCGTCCGAAAACTTTGGCTGAAAGGAAGTTTAAAGATGATGTCCCTGAAGATGTGAAGAAAAGAAGATTACAGGAAGTGGTGAGTTTGCAAATGGAACACAGCGCTTATCATACCAATAAAGCGGTTGGTAAAACATTTAAAGTATTAGTTGAAGGCGTTAGTAAGAAAAATAAAGAAGAGTTGTTCGGACGTAATTCCCAAAACACTGTGATTGTTTTTCCTGCAGGCAATCATAAAAAGGGAGATTATGTAAATGTAAAAGTGAATCGTTGTACAGCTACTACTTTAATTGGTGAAGTTGTTTAAATAAATTATTTCAAGATGAATATTCAGGATATCAAACAACGCTTCGGAATAATAGGTAGCAATCCGCTTTTGGATAGAGCTATTGATATAGCCCGACAGGTGGCGCCTACTGATTTAAATGTTTTAATTAATGGAGAGAGCGGAACCGGTAAGGAAGTATTTCCGCAAATCATTCATCAAAATAGTTCACGTAAACACGGACAATATATTGCCGTGAACTGCGGCGCTATTCCTGAAGGAACTATAGATAGTGAGTTATTTGGTCACGAGAAAGGTTCATTTACCGGCGCAACGGAAGCACGCAAAGGTTACTTTGAAGTAGCTAACGGAGGAACCATTTTTTTGGATGAGGTAGGTGAATTACCTCTTGCCACACAGGCACGCTTGCTGCGTATTTTAGAAACCGGTGAATACATAAAAGTTGGTAGTAGCAAAGTTCAAAAGACGGATGTGCGTGTAATTGCCGCAACAAACATTAATTTTTTTAAAGCTATTGAAAAGGGTAAGTTCAGAGAGGATTTGTATTACCGATTAAATACCGTTCCGATTTATTTACCACCATTAAGGGAACGCAAAGAAGATATTCATTTGTTATTCAGAAAATTCGCAAGTGATTTCGCAGCGAAATACAGAATGCCTGTTATAAAACTTACATCAGATGCTGAACAGGTATTAACGAGTTATTATTGGCCGGGAAACGTGCGTCAGCTGAAAAATATCACCGAACAAATTTCCATAATAGAAAAAAACAGAGAGATTAATGCGGATGTATTGTTAACTTATCTTCCGAATTATGGTACAAATAATTTACCTGTTTTAAGCAGAAATGAAACATCGCAATCTACCATCGATATCAACGAACGTGATATTTTTTATAAAGTGTTGGTGGATATGAAAAAGGATTTAAATGATTTAAAG
>CAYQDP010000279.1:0-4333 GCA_964416235.1 uncultured Flavobacteriaceae bacterium
GATTAAATGAAAACATGTATTTTAAAAAACCACCAAGATGCATCAGTTGTTTGTTGGAAATGAAAATTTCTCCAGCGGGGTCATTTTCTAAAAAGTCACCAATCGTGTAATTATTATTCGGAACGTAATAAGCTGCATAATCATTGTAAGGTAAGAGTTCCAATAAGCACCAGGAAGAACTTGCGCCAGGTAATATAGATCCATAGGATGCGCATGCGGCATAAAACAGTGGGCCGTTATTTGGTCCCTTGCAGATATCCAAACAGGCAGCGGTTGGTGTATAAACTCCAACCATGTCGGAGTAGGTTGACGTTGCTAATGTGAAATTTGTATTGTCATATTCAACTACACCTTTGGATGCTGTTCCCAGCCATTTTTTATTTTGGTTATCAATAAAAATGCAATTAATCTTGTTCGTCGTAAACGGAATTTGATGAATATTGAAACTTGAGTTAGTAAAAGTTGTATTAAAATTCAACTCAATAATTCTATTATAATTTCCCAGCCAAATTTGTGTAGAGGTTTGTGATTTTATACAATTAACAGTGTCGTTTGGTAATAAACTGTTGGATGTATTGTAATTGGTGAAAACACCTCCATTTAATCTACATAATCCATTTGTCGTTCCGATATAAACATTATTACCATTGCATTCCAATGAAATAATATTGTTTGTTGGTAAGCCATTTGCCGTTGTATAGCAAGTCCAGTTTGCGCCATCGAATTTTAATAAGCCGGCCGAGGTTCCGGCCCATACATTCCCGGAATTATCACAGGCAATACAAGCTATTCGGTTATTAGGAATAACAGGAGTATTAGCAGTGTTAAAATAAGTCCAGAATCCGGTTGCCTTATCCATTCGGGCAAGGGCAGCAGGAGAAGAGGGAAGGGCACTTGTAAAACCTATCCATTTATTTCCATTTTTATCAATGGCTAAACAAGTTTGGGGTCCGGTTAGGAAAGAAGAAGAGGGACCGCCCAAAAAAGCATTCCAGCCATTTTGTGTAAAAAATGATTTCGAAAAAATCAGAAATAATATGAGTAAAGATTTTTTCATTATTTAAAGTTTATTGTTTCACAAACTTTTTAATAGCATTTTGGTTATTATCAAAGTTAAGATGCAAAAAGTAAATTCCCGCATTTAATTCGTTAATATTAATAACGTTTTGATTTAAATCATTCATTACCCCTGTTTTTATCTGTCTTCCGGTTACATCAATTATATTGTAAGCACATTTCCCTAATTCCACATCACTCGAAATTTGCAGATAGGATTGCGCGGGATTTGGATAAAGTTTTATTGATGTGGTATTTAATTGATTTTCTTTCAGACCAAGAGTAATAGGTAATAAACAATTGGACTTTGGGCCATAATGAAAATTACGAACCTTCTGCGCATCAATAATTAATTTGTTTACACTGGCAATATTTCTATTGCTTGTCGCTGCACTATCTACTGACCATACCAATGCATATTCAACTTCTGTGCTGCTATTTGCAGAAAGATTGAAAGGACCGCTGCTGAGAACAAAACGCCTATCTCCGGCTAAATTACCTGCCGATGATTCTGTCCATGAACTACTGCATGGATTACCGGAATAATTAGCCCATGGGTAAACAAATTTTGTAGGTGTGGTTCCTCCATAAGCGTTTCCTCCGCAAGTAAAATTGCTTCCGTCTTTCCACATTGCCTGAAGAAAGCCATAGTGATGAGAAGCAGAAGAAGGGTTTGTTGTTGCTATTGGAAAGGAACCAATGTTGTTATTGTAATAATCGAGTACATTCATTAAACATTCTTCTCCTGCTTCATCAACTATACCATCATTGTCATTGTCAATTAAGTCGTTTGACGGCGCTAAAGGACCTTTCAATACAGTGCTGCCAATTGCGGGAGGATATGCCCCATAACCGTTTACTCCACTTCCGGATTGATCTAAACTATCTGCGTTGTAGCAGAAACCAAGATTCGTTTGAATGTGACTGCCAATATAATCATCCATATAATTTCCCAAGTCAACGTCAGTCCAAAATCCGAAATAAGTGTCGTGATAGTTATTATTACTTCTGTTGAAGATTTTATAATCGTAAAATGTTGTATAAGCCAGTTCGTTTCTGCCGTTTAATATTGTCGGACATCCATAGGCATATGCCATGCAATGAATTTCAACACCCATTGGAACTCCCCCTGTTTCTGTATGTGACTGCAACTTGTCGTTGATAATAAAGAATAAAGCCATATCTCCTTTTATTTTTGGATAGTCGCCGTTTTGCCAATTATAAATTCCATCGCCATTTACGTCAACAAACGGAGCCAATTTTCTGGAATCATTACCGGTGCCATGAGCAGGCCAGTTGACAATATCAGGTGTAGGCGTATAGCTTAAAGGAACATTACCTAAATTGTATTGTGTAATGAAATTATTGATGTCGGTATAACTTACTTTCCAAATGTTGTCATAATTCGCGGAATTAATACTTGTAATAGAAGCGTTAATAGTATCTAGCGGCCCCGGCCAAAAATCATTGCCGCTTTGTCTGTAGGTTTGTCCCGCCATGTGTAATTGGTTAGCTGCATCTAATCCACCCATCCAAACAGCCGAAGCAAAACTACTATGGGTATTACTTCCCTTGGGTACCTCATACCACGCATTTCCTGTACTGAGTACATCCCAATGCATATCGCCTCGGTTGGCTATTCCGGCATTAACACGATTAATATCAAGGGTCTTAAAATTATTTGCCGCAGCTGTTTTAGAAGTTGATGATCCGGAGTTTTTGTTCGGAGTAACAGATGCATTCTGGCTTATTACCAATTTCACTGAAACCAATAATAAAAGGAGTAGAAGTTTTCTCATATAAGGATGGTTTAAAGATTGTTCTTATACAATTATACTTCGGTTTTAAAGAGAAGTTATAGGAGTTCTAACAGTTGGTAAGGAAAATTAGATAAGTGGTAGGATTTACTGTTTGAAAAGTTTCTTTACTAATTTAAAACTGCCGGAATTAATTTCAATCAAGTACACGGCTTTACTTAAATGTGATAAATCAATTTTTGCAATTTCCTGATTTATATATTTATTCTCAAACATTACCCGGCCTAATAAATCATAAATTTTCACTGTGCTTACGTAAGAATAATATTGTTCGAAATTAATGGTGATTTCCTGTTCAACAGGATTAGGTCCAAATGTTATTTCCTTTTTTTTAGGATAAATTGATTTAGCAATAAGATTTGTATCAATACAACTTGGTTTCACCGCTAATTTGTAGAAATTTTTTATTTTTTGAATATCTTGCTCTAACTTAATTACACTAGCAAGATTACTATTTGTTGCCGAACTATCCATCGATGTAACGAATGCAATCTCAAATTCGATGGAACTGTTAGCCTCCAGTGTAAATGTACCTGCGCTTAATAAATAAGTTCTGTCTCCGGAAGGATTTCCGGCAGAAATCTCAGTCCAATTAGAGCCACAGGGTCCAATTGGTGTATAACTGGAAGTAAAGATGCTATTTATTTGTGTGGTACCTCCGTATCCGTTTCCTCCGCACGTAAAAGGAGAACCATCTTTCCAAAATCCTGTCATATAATTATAATAATGACTCGCTACAGTAGGTCTTGTCATTTGAGCAATTGGATTACCAACATTATTAAAAAGTGTATTGAAATACGTAATCGTAGGTATAGTAATTTCCTCACCTGCTTCATCAATATTTCCATCGCCATTATTATCCAATAAGTCATTAGAATCTGCCAATGGTCCTTTTAATAAAACAGTTCCCGTTGCAGGAATAAAATTCCCATAAACACTATCGAATGGAGTAGCATTGTATCCGTACACGTAACCTTCTTTTTGATTACTGCCAATATAATCGTCTTTGTAATCTCCGATGCCAATGTCTGACCAAAACCCAACATAAGTTTTATTGAGGTTATACGGTGATTTGTTGATGATTTTGTAATGGTAAAAAGTTGTATTGGCCAATTCAGGATACTGTGCAATCGTACTTGGACATCCATATGCATATGCAGTTAAACGAACTTCGATACCAATTGATTGTCCACCGGTTTCAGTATGAACGTCGCCCTTATCATTAAAAATGCAAAACAATTGTTGATCGCCTTTTAATTGAGGGTAGTCGCCTTCATTTTTTGGGGAGTAAATCCCATTAAAATTTATATCGCGGTAAGGAGCAGGTTTTAGATAGTCTGATGTTGTATTATCATAAATTAATGAATCAACTGCAGGCCAACTCAAAATACTTTCACAAGGGGTATATGTGTTTAACGCAACATTGCCCGCCTTATAATTAGAGATGAATTCTGTTATTT
>CAYQDP010000280.1:0-838 GCA_964416235.1 uncultured Flavobacteriaceae bacterium
ATTGAATAACAGAAATACTTTTTGGAGAGTGCGTGTTGCAGCTTCGCTCCTATCGGTAGCCATATACATTAATGCTTTTTCATACAATAAATCGCCAAGCATCTTGAAATTTTCCGTAGTAAGATGATGTTCTTTTAATAATTTTTCAATTATACCTTCAGTTTCCATCGCCTCAACAAATTCAACTTCGATACCTGTATATTTTTGTGCCGAATGTTTGATTAACTCCGATAATTCCTCCCATTTATTTGCTTTTCTTAAACCAAAAACAAAGCCTAAGAATTTACCAAACTCTTCATAGAGTCGCATGATGTAATCTTTCCTAAGCATGTTGCAGCTTTTGATGAATGGATAAAACCTGTGGAATTAATCCTTCGGTTTCATTATTGTCAATCACAAAATCACTAATGGGCTGTTTCTCTTCATCGGGCATTTGATGACTGATACGCTTTAAAACATCTTCACGACTGCTTTTATCGCGTTCAATAACGCGCTTCAATCTTTCTTCGAGAGGCGCCATCACTAAAATAATTTTATCGACTTTTTTATAAAGTCCGGTTTCAAACAAAAGCGCCGTTTCTTTGATGATGTACTTTTGCTCCCGATTAGACTCAATAAAAGACTGAAAATCTTTTTCTACTGCCGGATGTATGATACCGTTAATTTTAGAAAGCAATGAAGAATCTGAAAATATTTTCTGAGAAATATACGCTCTGTTTAAACTGCCATCAGTATGATAGACTTCTTTTCCTAAAAGTGTAATTACTTTTTCTTTTACCTCAGGCAAAAAATACATTTCCTTTGCCCTTTCATCCGAATTATATACCGGAATACCTAA
>CAYQDP010000280.1:848-4324 GCA_964416235.1 uncultured Flavobacteriaceae bacterium
TTTCCTACAGTTGATTTGCCTGTACCTATTCCTCCCGTTAATCCAACTATTTTCATTTTGTTTTAAAGAGTAAAAATTCAACTTCAGAAGGTTCGACGGATAAAATTTTAGCTTGGGTTGGTACAGTGCTTAATTCAACCATTAATTTATTATTGTGATGCTTTGAGTAATTGACTACAGCTTTAAAATCATTCTCTGTTATTTCGCTAAAATCGTTACGTGCTGATGAGTAGGTAATTTTTACTTTAGCCGGAAATATTTTCATCATGGTTGAAGGAGGCAAACCCACCGAACTAATTGGCAATTCAATTTGTTTCTCCAGTAATTTATCGGCTTTAATGCTAATGTTTACTTCATGTATATTTAAAAACACATTTTCATTGGGACGAATAAGCGCGAGCTGTCCTGAATAATTAGAATTTACCTGATTTAAAAACAGAGGCTCTGTTACAACACTGTCAACACCATTAACAGAAATACTGTCGCCGTTAATGGTAATAAATGCAGGACTAATAATTGGTTTTGAGAGAACAAACCCCTTTTCGGGATTAACTGCAATAACAGCTTTCACGGCTACATTTTTACTGATACCCGTTTTACTTACAAAAAACAGAGTATCCGGACTTACACGCTTAACATCTACATTAAGTTTTGTAGCCTCAGTTAAATTAATGTTACCGGAACTGATGGAATAAGCCTGTTGCTTATTATCACTCTTTAATTTATTAAAATCGATAATAATTTCGTTAAACGGGCGACGCAATAAAACAAAAAAGAGCTTTAGTCCATTTGTTTTTATATCAAAACGTAAATGATCGGGAAGCTCGTTTATTAATGCCTTATTGGAAGGAAGATTAACGAACTTTACCGGAACATTAATAGAATAAAAATAGGTTTGATTGAGGCGATGGGACAGCCACAAAAAACCGGAAATTGCAAGACAAATAAAGAAGGCTGATAATTTTTTACCGCGCATTAACTTAGGTTTAATGCCATATGAAGAATTACCGCCTGCCAATAGTTATTATGCGTTTTGGTTTAAAGTAGCAGAAGCGTCTTGAGAAATGGCATTCTTAGAAATCTTCATCTTAGTGCCATCTTCTACTTCCATAATTACAGTACCATCATCGCGCATTTCTACAATTTTACCGTAGATACCGCCAATGGTTAAAATTTTATCTCCTTTTTTAAGAGCCTCGATATATTTCTTTTGGTCTTTTGCCTTCTTCACTTGCGGACGAATCATAAAAAAATAAAACACCACAATGATTAAAACCAATGGTAAAATTTGCATGATTGGATTTCCGCCCTGTGCGCCACCTTGAGGGGCCATTAAAATGAATTGTTGTAACATATTAGATTGATTAGATAAATTTATAAATTAAAAACCTTCGTCTTTTACCGCTTCAGCTACAATCACATCAGTTTTGATGCGAATAACTCTGGTACTTGGTTCGCAATTGGTAACAACGGTAATTGTTTTTTCCTGAATACCACTTTTTCCTTCACTGTTAAACACAACATTAATCTTGCCTTCTTGTCCGGGTAAAACAGGTTCTTTTGGAAACTCAGGAACTGTACATCCGCAACTTCCGGCAGCAGAAGCTATGATTAAATTTCCTTTACCGATGTTTTTAAACTTAAACGCGTAAGATACTTTTTCGCCCTGGGTAATGCGACCAAAATCATGCTCTTCTTCTTCGAATTTAATTTCAGGTAAACTTCCCTTATCGGCACCTTGTGCAGAAGCGGAATTTGTAACATCATTGGTTGAAATTCCTTCTTCCTGCTTTTCACTTGAGCAAGAAGCTAAAAAAATGCTAGCAGCGGCTATTAAAACTAATTTGCGATACATACTTATATATGTGCCGCAAAGATAGCAATTAAAATGGTTTAAGGCTTTTAATGCTTTATTAAAAAATATTAAACAATTAAGGACGAATATATTTGATGAAAGAAGGGTTTTCAGAGTCGTTTAACTCTAACAAATATACACCCGGAGTTAAGTCTAACTTGTCAACTCCGCTTTTGTAATCATCGGTAATGATTGAAGTTAGCAATGTTCCTGTTATGGAATAAACATTGATTTTGATTTCCTTAGGCTCATACATACAGGTAATCATATCATGAATTTTCGAATCATCATTAATATCAACCTGCTTTAATCGGTAATAATTGACACCTCTTTTAGGAAGATTATCCTTAAAGGAATAATTAATCGCTTGATTGGAATTAATAGCGCCATCCACTCTGCCGATTTCTTCAAAATCCACGCCATTTTGAGAGCGTTGTACACTGAAATAGGCATTGTTCTTTTCGTTGTAGGTAGTCCAACTTAAAGAAGTTCCTGTTTTATCAGATGAACATTTAAAATTCCCTAATTCAACAGGCAAAGGATTATAGATAGAATAATATATTTGAAAGCTTGGCCTTCTAACACCAACTTGAGGAAGAAAAAAGACATCACAATAAGTTGCTTCTGTAACTTGTAAATTAGCATCAGAAGAATAAACGGTTGTTCCGGCTGTACCGGAACCTGAAATATACATATGTCGGTTTGCTACCACATTATCCTCTCGAGTTAAATAAAAAGCCTGTGTAGCACCGGGATTAATATTTGTATTAACTGCAATAGGAATTGGTGAAGAAGTTGTTGTTGAGGCTCCGGTTACATTTGCAGCACTACCCACTAAAGTCCAAGCTGCCGAATTACCTTCGAAACCCACAAAAGTTCCTGTTTTGGTATTAATTCTGTAGCCTGTTGTTCCCCCAAAGCGTGCTTCAAAACAGTTAATGGTAATTGTGTTTGTAGAAATATTATTAATGTTAACCATCCATCCTGCGTAATAATTTGTCCATGCAGGATATCCTGTAACTAATGTATTGGCGGAAGCACACCACATGATTTTTTCACCTGAAAGCTGTTCCGGAGATTTTACAAAATTCTGACTATTGACCGCATCAATATCATCCTGCGATGCCACATCTGAAGCTCCCGAATTCGTAACTAAAATGTTATTCTGTGAAAAATTTTGTTGAGATAAGACAAGAATTGATAAAACAAGAAGTATATGCTTCTTCATAATTAAGTGGGGATTTGCTGTTAAATGTATAAGAATTTCAAACAGTTACTAAATAGTTTTAGTAGAAGGCCGGGATTACTGAGTGAAAACTTATTGCTTGTGAGTAAACCAAACATTAATTAATCAAAATGCCCTTTTGCCGATTATTTTCATTAACTTTGCCCGAATTTTATAATCTTAAAATTCATTTCTATGGCTTCATCAAATTATTCTCAAAAGTTTGTCCAGGAAGGACTTACTTACGATGATGTTTTATTAGTTCCGGATTATTCGGAAGTATTGCCTCGCGATGTAAATATTTCGAGTCATTTTTCACGCAATATAAAACTCAATACTCCAATTGTTTCGGCTGCTATGGATACAGTAACCGAATATCAATTAGCTATCGCCATC
>CAYQDP010000281.1:0-4320 GCA_964416235.1 uncultured Flavobacteriaceae bacterium
CCATGTTGGCGGCAGCGGCAGCGGCTTCGCAACCGGCGTGGCCCGCTCCAACAACTATGATATCGTATTGCTGTGTCAAAATGTTTTGCAAAGATAGTATATATGGTCAAAAGATTTTATAATTAAGTCCTAATAAGATTTTTAAACTATTTTATGGAATAATTATGTAACGCGCATCTCAATACAAACGTTATAATAAAAACCTAACCCATGAAAAGAAATTACGCCCTCACATTAATAGCCGGAATGAGCTGTGCTTTATTAAGCGCCCAATACAACGGCAACTTTAAAGTGTTTTCACCAAGCAAGGAAAACGGTCCGTATAGTTTAGAAAAGCTTTTACAATCCATGGCAGGTGATGGGGTTGTATTAAAGAGTTATTCCATCACAAAAACGTCGAGTGATGAGGCTTTTGGTTTTTTCGAAGATAAGCAAGGTCGACTTGGTATGAAAAAAGGACTTATTATGACTACAGGAGGAATTGCGGGTTTATCAAGTAAAAACTTACAGGCCGCTATGTCAAACAACACACACGCCAAAGCTGAAGGACGTGAGGTGATGAACGCAAACGATAATACAGGTTACGATGACTTGGAAAAACTATTGGAAAGAAATCAAAAAACCTTTGATGCCTGTGTCATTGAATTAGACGTGGTACCAACTGCAGATACTTTAACTTTCAATTACGTATTTGGTTCAGAAGAATACGATGAGTTTGTGGGTTCAAGTTATAATGATGTTTTTGCTTTTTTCATCAGCGGAAAAGGTATCAAGAATGTGAAAAATTTAGCGGTGGTTCCTAATACCAAAACACCGGTAAGTGTAAACAGTATCAATAATGGCGGTGGCTCTTATGGGAAATCAGCCAGCAATCCAGCGTATTTTGTGAGTAACCTGGATGGTCATGTTGGATTAGAATATGATGGCATAACAAAACTAATGGAGATTAAACAAGCTGTTACTCCATACGAAACATATCATATTAAACTGGCTATTGCCGATGTGGGTGACAACGCATACGATTCTGGTGTTTTAATTGAAGGAAGAAGCATTGTTTCGTATGAAAAAAAGTACAATGTTTTGTATGACAAAAACAGCGGTAAAATTGAAAGTGGTTATCAGCACATGCTGGATGCGCTCGCTGCAGAATATAAAAATTACGGCGGTAAAATAATTCTAACCGGGCACACAGACAGCGAAGGAGGAGAAACAGAATCACAAGAATTATCTTGTTCGCGTGCTTATGGTGTAAGTGCTTATTTACAAAGTAAAGGTGTAAAGGAAAGTAATATCATTATTGATTGTAAGGGTCAAAACATGCCGGCCAACGAAAATTATAATGAGACAGGAAAAATATTGAACCGTCGTGTTGAATTAAAAATTACCGGCGACAATACGGCCTATTATGAAAACAAAACCATTGCCGACTCAAAATTACCTGTTCAAGAAAAATCTTCACTGGTAAAAAACTTCCCAAATCCTTTCATTGGCACAACAACTATTGAAGCATCAATTCTACCTCAAGTAAAAGAAGCTTATTTATTAATTACCGATATGACAGGAAAAGTAATGAGGCAAATTTATTTAGTGGAGCGCGGAAGTACGAGCGCATTATTTGACGGTGGTAATTTAGCAGAAGGCATTTACAATGTAACTTTGTTTACAGACGGAACCGTAACCGGAAATCTGAAAATAGTAAACAACAAATAAATTGAATAACAAAAAACCCCTCTTTGCCGAGGGGTTTTTGAATTATAATAGATTAAGTTTTCCAAGCAATTCATCGCGGTAAGAACCGCCAACCGGAATGGCCTTTTTCTCGTTTTCTAATATTACAGTTTGGTTTTCGATAGCCTGAATTTTATCGGTGCGCACAATATAAGAGCGGTGTACACGAACAAAATCAACAGTACCTAATTTCTTTTCAATATCCTTCATGGTAGAGTGCACGGTGTAACGCGCGTACTGAGTATTAATAATCACATAATCCTTCAGGGCTTCTACGTAATAAATATCCTTCAAATAAACTTTTACAAGCTTACTGTTTGCTTTCACAAACAAAATATCATTCTGAGTGCCGTCTTTATTTTCAACTAAAGAATATAAAAAGTCACGCTCCTTTTGAAGAGCTGCGTCTTTTTGGTGTTTATATACAGCCATTTCTATGGTGCTGTGTAAATCAATTTCTTTAAACGGTTTTAAAATATAACCGTAAGGTTCGGTGACTTTTGCGCGACTTAATGTACTTTCGTCGGCATAAGCAGTTAAAAAGATAACCGGAACGTTCACAAATTTGCGCAATTGCTCGGCAACCTCAATTCCCGTTAATTCGCCCTTAATCATAATGTCCATTAAAACAACATCCGGGTTTAATTCCTTGATTTGTTCAATGGCATCATTACCGTTATTGGCAATACCCAAAACATTATAACCCAATTTAATGAGGTTATTTTGAATGTCTTTTGCAACAATGCTCTCGTCTTCTACAATAAAAATATTCAGCTTTTCCATTCTGTTTTTACATTGGGAAATTAATAAAAAACCCGGTACCCTTTTCTTTGTTCTGTTTTAGTTCAATACTGCCGTTTAATTGTTCTACCAGGGTATTTACAAGTTGCAAACCTAAGGAATTGGTGTTTTTAAAATCCACCTCTTTAGGGAAACCCTTGCCATTATCCGACACTTCCAAAAATAAGATATTATCTTTAGTATACAAATTTATAAAAATAATTCCTTCTTTTTCGTCATTAAACGCGTGTTTAATCGAGTTGGTAACCAGCTCGTTTATAATAAGGCCAGCAGGAATTGATGTGTCAAGGTTTAGAATAACTTTCTGAAGATCCATTACCAGTCTCACTTTTTGAATGGAGGCGGTATATGAATGAAGTATATTATTAGTTAGTGTTGTAATATACTCCGAGAAGTTAATTGATGAGAATGTTTTGTTTTGATACAATGACTCGTGGATATAAGCCATTGTTTTAATACGATTCTGGCTTTCTTTTAAAAGATTTAAGGCATAGTTATCGGTTACATAAGAAGACTGAAGGTTAAGAATGCTGGAAATAACCTGCATGTTGTTTTTTACGCGATGATGAACTTCTTTTAAAAGAATCTCCTTCTCTTTTAAAGATTGTGTAATTCGTTCTTCGTAACGTTTGTTCTCTGTTATGTCAATACCTAAACCCGATACTTCAATAACGATATTGTTTTGGTCTTTTATTGGATATAAAACATACTGTCGGTAAACTTTGCTTCCGTCCTTATTAAATCGTTCGGTTGTAAATTCAGCCGGAGTTCCTGAAAATGCTAAATCATATTTTTCGTCCCAAAATTCCTGAAAGGGCTTTGTTGCTCCGCTGTCGAGCTGCCTTATGCTTTTGTTCACTTGCGGATAAAAACCATATAAATTATAAACCGCATTGGCATAATTTTGATTAAACGAAGTCAGTTCTTTTTTGTGGTTGATGGTCCAGATTAATTGACTGCCACTTTCAAAAATTGCTTTTAGTTTCGCGGCTTGTTCCTTAATCTGCTCAGCGCTTTTTATTCGTTCGCTTATATCGTGTGCGATGCCGGATACCTCAATAATAGTATTTCCGTCGAAAACAGGATTAAGGTAAACATCTAAATAAATTTTCTCGCCTTTCTTATCCGTAAAAGTGGTTTCAAAATTAATAAGCTCTCCCGAAAACGCCTTTTCATACTGATTATTCCACCACTCGTTGTAAGCGCGCTTACTCACCATTTTTCCCTTATTAATAACGGTGCCTAATTTTGAATCGAGACCATATACCCGTTTAATTAATTCAGAGTAATTTTTATTAAATGCGGTTAACTCGTTTTTGCGGTTAATCGTCCAGATGTAATGGCCTCCTCCCTCGAAGATTGCTTTAATCTTAGCGTTCTGTGTGTTTACTTTTTGCTCGTTGATGATCTTGTCGGTAATGTCAATTCCCATTCCGGAAACCTCAACAATTTCGTTATTCTCATTATGTATTGGGTGCAGATAGATTTGGCGGTATTTCACGTCGCCTTTCTGATTATTTCTTTCGGTGATAAATTCTACAACCTTGCCATTGAATGCCTCTTTGTATTTAAGGTTCCAAAACTCGCGCAAATTTTCCTTTTTATCATTCTTAGAAAATTCAAATACCTTTCCTAATTCAGGATATTTCTTATGATTAGAATAAAGCGTATCACTAAAATTACGATTGAAAGAAGTATATCTAAACTCTTTGTCAACGGTCCACATAATATGCGTACCGCTTTCAAAAATTGCTTTTAGTTTTGAAGCCTTCTCTATATTTTCCTTTTCAA
>CAYQDP010000282.1:0-4306 GCA_964416235.1 uncultured Flavobacteriaceae bacterium
GTGCAATCAACCAAATGCTTCCAATAATGCAGCCAACTCTATTAACGATTTTATTCATAGTTTTAATACTACAGGTGCAGTTGTAAATATTACCAATAATAATACAGGCTGTAACTCTCAAGTGATTGCAACAACTTCCGGTAATTATTATTTTGTTGGTTGTCCGATTTACCTTCGCGTAAATGCCGGACAAAACATAACCTGTAATTTTCAATCCGGCATTATTTATGACCAAGGTTTCGCTGTATGGATTGATTGGAATAAAAATAATGTTTTTGACATTTGGTCGGAACAGGTTTGTGCACCCGCCGGTGTTCCGATTGCGAATACATGGGCATCTGCGAATTTTGTAGTTCCTGCAGTTGCAGCAGGAACTTATCGGATGAGAGTAAGAAGCGCTTATGCCACAAATGGCCCTTCCATTTTACCTTACATGGTTTATAGCTTTGGTGAAACTGAAGATTACAATTTAGTGGTAGGGGCAGGTGTCATATGTCCGCTTCCCATTCAATTAGTTTTTTATGATGCTGCCGTTTTGGAAAAGAGCATTGAGATAAAATGGACTACTGCAAGCGAAATAAATTCTGATTACTATACGTTGGAGCGAAGCTATAATAATGAGGATTTCGAAATGATTACCAAGAAACCCGCAGCCGGAAATAGTTATGAGGTTAACGATTACAGTTTTATTGATAATGAGATAAGAGGGAATACGGTAATTTATTATCGATTAAAACAATTTGATAAAGGGAAAAATGAACCGGAATTCACGAAAACTATTTCTGTTTATTCAATAAATCATCAAACAGGCTTCGAGATTTACCCTAACCCTGTTGCCTCCAACTTAAAATTACTTTTTCCGGATAAATTCATTGGGCAAAAAGTCAAAGTAACTGTGCTTGATAATATGGGCGCTCAGATTCTGACTTCAGAAATGTCTTTATTAAGTGAGACGCCTAATTATGAAATTAATACGAGTGAGCTAAGATCGGGAGTTTATTACGTGAATGTAACTGACGAATCAGGTGAAAATTTCAATAAATTATTCTTAAAGGAATAATCCTAAATTTCAAGTTGTTTCATTGGATCCCAAAAATGTTTATCAAAGTTGATGATTTTATCATCTTTCACCTTTACCCCTTCTTTTTCCAATAATTCCTGCATTTGATATGGTGTTTCAAAATGATGCTTCCCCGTTAACTCACCATTACGATTTACAACGCGATGCGCTGGAACCTTAGGATTTTGTCCGTGCGCCGCATTCATCGCATACCCCACCACACGAGAAGAGCCGGCAGAACCTAAATATTTGGCAATGGCACCGTAACTGGTAACTCGTCCTTTCGGGATTAACCGCACTACCTGATAAACCATATTAAAAAAATCTTTGTCCATTAGACAATCATTAAATTACAACCTCTGATATCACTGTTATCAAATCGCCCCATTACTTCAAATTTACTTCCATTAATGCGTCCTAAATCCTTCGTTGCAATAAAAGAACAGGTTTGCCAATTCGCTAAATCAATTATGTTGATGCCACCTGTTTTATTCTCACCAATTAAACTTAATGGATCTTCAGGATCACGAATTAAAATCTTCATCCAAGGCGGACATTCATAAATGCCATTACCTTTTGAATAAGCTTGAGATAGCAATTCGGTCATTCCATATTCGCTGTGAACATTTTTTATATTGAATTTTTGTTTGAGTAAAGAATGCAACTCCTCCTTAATCATTTCTCGGCGCTTGCCCTTCATACCTCCCGTCTCCATTACTATAAAATTATCACCCAAATCAATATTTTTCTCTGCTAAATCAAGAAGCGCATAGGTTACTCCAATTAAAATGGTTTTTTTGCTTTCATTTCTTACTTGTCTTATCACCTGAACCAACTCATCATAATTGTTAAGAAAAAAACCGCTTCTTTTATCACCACTTAGTTTGATTAACTCTTCAAACATATAGACTAATGAGGATCCTTTTCTCTCTAAATAACCCGGGAGTAATGCCAGAATACAATATTTATTAGGCTCGCCATAAAACAACTCGAAACCCTTTAAGAAACTCTCTTCATATACTCTTATATCATTAACGATATGTCGGGATGGAGTTTGTGAAGTAGTGGTACTGCTTGTAAATATTTTGGCGGTTTCCGTCTTTTGACATGACAACACCTCATGCGATTTAAAAAACTCAACAGGTAAAAAAGGGATTTGAGAATATTCCTTTATAGAACCGGGAGAAAAGCTAAGATTATCTGCAAATTTACGGTACACATCACAGTTGTAATACTGAAACTCAAAAATCTTAAGAGCAAAACTGTTAAAATCGCTTTCCGAATGAATATCAAAAACCTTATTAAACTCCTGAGCTCGCATTTTTACAAAATTATGCTTAATTTTATAGTATCAGACATGAACTTGAAAATTAAACATATTGTCTTGTTAATTGCGCTTGGAAGCCTTTACATGGCTTGTGTAAAAAAGAAGAAATATTCTTTAAGCCCAGAAATAGAATATAAGTCGTTCTATCCTACCGGTGATTATTCAGCAATTCTTACAATTGGCTTTTCAGATGGTGATGGTGATATTGGAAAAGAAAAAGAAGATAAGACTTACAATTTATTTACTACCTATTATTTTTTCGATACAATTACCAATAAGTTCAGGGCATTTTATGATGCCATTAATAAAGATACCTTAAGAACGCCCTATACAGTAAGAAAACCAACGGATGATTATTCGGGTAAACCGATAACAGGCGAATTAAGTATTGACATGACTGAATACCGTCCCACTATTACGCATAAGAGAATTAAATACGTGATGTATTTGTTAGACAATGCCGGCAACCAAAGTAATGTTTTAACTACACCGGAGATTAATGTGCCTTAAGCACTTTTACCATTTTCTCAGCTAAAAATTTACTGATTTTGTAATTAGATTCATGAGTCCATCCTGCAATATGCGGACTCAACACCACTTTATCGCTTTTAATTAGATATTGCAAAGGCTCAGGTAAAGTTGATGTATCTATATTTTCAAAGGATACAGCTTCGTATTCTAAAACGTCCAGACAAGCACCTTTTACTTTTCCTGTTTTTAAAGCATTGGTGAGTGCTTCTGTTTTCAAACATTTACCGCGTGCGGTATTAATGATATAAATTCCATTTTTGAATGAGGCGATGAAATTTTCATCAACCACATAATGATTATCGTTGTTATATGGAATATGTAAACTCACAATATCACATTCATTATATAAGTGCTGCATATCGGTCTCTAAGATGTTTTCAGTGCCAAAACCTTTTTTAAACTTATCATATACCAACACCTTACAACCAAATCCCAATAAACGCTTAACAAAGGCTGAGCCCATGTTTCCGTAACCAATTACGCCCACAGTTTTACCGCATAACTCAACACCACGATTTTCATGACGTAACCATAAACCGCGCCGAACCTCATCATCTGCTTTTTTCAAATTATTAAATAACATAAGAAGCATTCCCATCGCATGTTCAGCCACAGCGTCGGCATTTCCTTCAGGAGCATGCACACATTTTATTCCTTTGCTTTCTGCATAAGTAACATCAATATTTTCCATCCCTGCCCCTGCTCTGCCAATACATTTTAATTTTTGTGCAGAATCAATAATGGCCTTATCAATTTTGAACTTACTTCTGATAACCAAACCATCGTATTCAGGAATTATTCTTTTTAATTCATCGGCTGACTTATCCCAAAACAAATCACAATGGAAACCTGCTGCTTGCAAAGTTTCATGCAGAATAGCGTGGTTAGAATCAATTAGAAGTATCTTAATCATGTTTCAAAAGTACATAAAGCCTTTCTCAAAAAAATTTTTATTAAAAATTATCCCAGACACTGTTTAAAACTAAAAAAAGCGCAATTAACAATTCACTTTCCTGTTAATTGAGGTTATCAACAAATCATACCCTAATCTTCAACAAGTTAAAAAGTATTGTTGATTCAATGTTAGCTATTGTGTTAGCCGCCATTTTTTCGTAACTTAATTGAATAATTGCACTTTTGCCTTCCTGCTAAATTATGAATCAAGATAACCAAAATAAAACCCGCAAACGTATTGTAACAACCACCGCCGGTGTGCCTGTTTCTGAAATCGGAAAGCTTCAACCACAAGCTGTAGAATTAGAAGAAGCTGTACTAGGCGCTATGCTTTTAGAGAAAGAAGCTTTGAGTACTGTAATTGATATTCTCTCTCCTGAAAGTTTTTATAAAGAGCAAAACGGAAAAGTTTTCGCAGCTATATTTAATTTATT
>CAYQDP010000283.1:0-4299 GCA_964416235.1 uncultured Flavobacteriaceae bacterium
AATTAAAATCGACTTTCCGTTTAAATCTAACATGGTCATTTTACTTTATATAAATAAATTGTGTAATAAATATTGTCACTAAAAGATTTTTCAAATTTAAGTCCGCATGAGTCTGCCTTACTTATTTCATAAGAAGATAATAAGTATTCTCCACCTAATTTTTTGTAGGCCGAAAAATTATAATTTAAATAATTAATTTTTCCGGTTCGATTAAATTCGCTACTAATCAAGTAACATCTGCTTCCCCAATAATCGAAATAATCACGACTTACCTTATCTGCGTCTAATTCCTTTGCGATTATCTCTCGGAATGCGTGCTTATATTGCACGCTGTAAGAATTTTGATAACCATCAATACAGTAAAAACCATTAAAGCTTGCTACCGCAGGATTTAAAACTAAAGAGCCAACACGGTAAGAATTTTTAGGTTTATTGATGTAACTTTCAATCTCCTTAAATAATGGCTTGGCATAAAATTGAGCAAACGTTGGCTCATCAATTGGTTTATGCATTACAACCTTCCAGTTATTAATTACTTCTTTGTTTTGCCGTAGAATATAAACACTTTGAAATAGTATCATTAAGACCATGAATAAATTCAAAATTTTATAATTTGCTAAATGGGAAATACTAATAGCAAACAGTAAAAGCCATGCAAATGATAATAGAAAATAAAATCTATTCCACTGAAATATTTTGATCAGCCCAATTTTCGCACCCAAATATTTTTCTATGTAAAAATAGAGTCCGTAAAACACAACAACTGAACAAATAAACATGAATAACAATATGTAACGCTGGAGATAGGTTTTGTCAACCAATGTAACACTGAAGCTCAAAAGGGCAAGCACGAGAATTACCTTTGTAGGCATGCTACCTAAATGATAAGTAGTTTGAAAGAAAAGCGTAATCATTGATTGTATAGCAAACACGGGCGTTAAATCAATTAGCTTGTCGTTCTGCCATTCAGTTCTATGAGAGACAAATTCACTTTTTGTGAATGTCATTAAATACATTTGATAATCACTTATAAGTGTAAACACAAAAAATAATAATAGTCCTATGAAAAGCTTTTTGTTAAACTTACGTAAGCGGTACCAATCCGTAATAAATAATATGGCGGATACAATCAACAAAAACGGACTTATCAAATAACCAATTAAAAAGAAAGGCAATAAGGAAAATAACAAATATGATTTTGCAGGCCGTTCGCTGCTGTTTTTCAAATTAAGATAGGTATAAAAGAATAAGGGTTGTCCCGCTACTGTTAATCCATAAATACTATAAAAAGGTAAAATAGCAAATAGCAACGCAATTAATAACACAACCCATGATTTATCCTGCTCTTTTATAATATGCTTCTTTAAAAGCAAGTACATGCCTAAAAAAGCCAAAACATGACAAAAAATAAAATTCAAAATATAAGCCCAATGCGAAGGAAATATATTGAATAATATAGATGTGAAATTTAATCCGCTCTTATAGGCCGCACGAGGTATTCCGTTCATCGTGTTAGGAACTATTTCATCTCCGGATGCATACATCATTCCGGAAGTTTTTAGTACCTCCAGATATTGGACTTCACTATCCAGATTATCATGAATAGTAAAATAGGAATTTTCGCCCAAGAAAATAAATGGTAAGAAATAAAAAATAGCTACGGCTATTATAATATAGCGTAACCATTTTGTTATTTTATCATTCATTAAGTTTAACATTACAACTCCACTTTTATAATCAGTGAACTGCCTTTAAATGAAGAGGGCATTATGAAATATTCCAAATAAAATACTGTTGCTAATATCTTATGGATGCGTTTTTGCAAAATAGATTTTGGCGCGAGAATATATTCAGGGCGCTTTTTCTTCATGGCAACTAGAATTCTGGCTGGCCAGTATAAAGCATGAAAGAAATAACTACACTTTAAAGATTTTGGATTTAGCATGCCAAACTCGTCTTTCAAAGTTGAAATATCATATCGTCTGAAATGGCCATTAAACGTATCATAATTAGAAAAAATCTCTTGCCTTGCCGGTACCGTTACGATAAATCGCTTAAGATTTGGGAATTTTTGACGGATAGCAGAAATAAACTCTTTGGGTTTCTCGATGTGCTCAATTACGTCTAGCAATAAAACTGTCTCAACTGACATGCTTTCGGATTCATTTAAATCAAATACACTTAGATTTGTTCTTACGTAGGCTTTTAATTCATCCTTCGTAGGAACATCAGCCAATTCCACTCCTTGAATTTTAAATCCAGCATTATGTAAATATTCTGATACAATTCCTTTCCCACAACCGACTTCCAAAATATTTGACTTTGCCTTTGCAGAATTTAATGTGTGCGCTAAAATTTTATTTCTGCAATCATTCCAGTAATGATGTTCTATCCCATCGGGATAAATAGCATCAAATTGTGCTTTATTAAATTCAGTACCCATTAGATTTTCTTCTCGATAATAAAACGTGGGCGATTCTTTACCTCTTGATAAATTTTCCCAACATACTCACCTATTATACCCAAACACACCATGTTAATTCCTGAGAAAGTAAGATTGAGTAACAATGTAGATGCCCAACCTTGTATTGTTTTCCCAGTTAACATTGAAATCACCACCCAAATTCCTAAGCCGACTGATAAAAAGAACATGATGATTCCAATATAGAAAATTAACCTAAGCGGAGCAGTGCTAAATGATGTAATGCCCTTCCATGCAAAACTTAACATTTTATGAAAAGGATATTTGGTTTCTCCGGCAATACGTTTATTCCTCTTATAATAAACCGACGAGGAGCTAAATCCAATTAATGGGAAAATGCCTCGCAGAAAAAGTGATACTTCACCGAATTGTTCCAAATGCTCAATTACAACTTTATCGGCTAAGCGGAAATCGGCGTGATTGTAAACAGTTCTCACCTTCATGCCTTGCATTAATTTATAAAATGTTTGAGCTGTGAATTTTTTAAAGAATGAATCATTTTCACGATTATCCCTAACGCCATATACAATTTTACTTCCCAAATTGTAATGATTAACCATTTCCTCAATTACGGTAATGTCATCTTGTAAATCAGCATCTATTGTTATCAGGCAGTCGGCACTGTGTTTTAATGAGAACATTCCAGCGATAAGCGCATTTTGATGCCCGAAATTAGTTGACAACTTGATGCCCTTAAAAAGCTTATCCGTGTTAACCAGAGTTTCAATTATTTGCCAAGTCTTATCCTTACTACCATCGTCGACAAAACAAATAAAACTATCATTTGCAAGCAATTTCTTTTGAATCAGTTTTTGCACTTCAGCTTTCAAATTTTCAGCACTATAGTTCAAAATAGCTTCTTCGTTATAACATGGTAATATTATACCAAGTTTAACGGGGTTGTAGTTTTGATTAGTTGACATTTGAGTTTTTTCTTTTTGACTGATAGTTTGTAATTACTTTGCTATAGTTGTCCATCATCAAAGGAACAATAGCTGATTCAGAATATTTCTTTATAGCATCCTGCTTTATTTGTTCTTTATTATATGATTGGTAGTTTTTATAAACGTATAATAAATTATCGGCCATGGCTTTTTCATCAGCAAAATCAGAAATTAATCCGTTCGTAGAATTTATTAATTCTTCGGGACCACCTGAACGTGTTGCAACGGTTGGTTTACCTCTGAAGAAACCTTCGATTAGTGTTAATCCAAATAATTCCTGATTGGATGCTGATACAATTACCTGAGCTGTATCAATAGTGCTAATAAAATCCTCTGAAGGTAAATAATTAATAATCTTAACTCTTTCACTAATCCTCAATTGCTTGGCTAAATCGAGAAGTGATTTTTCATCCGGACCTTTACCAACCAAAATTAATTTTACATTTTGGCATTCGGGAACTATTTTAGCAAATGCCCTCAATAAATGATGTTGTCCCTTACGAGCCTGTAAAGTACCAATACATAAAAAGACAAAATCTTGCGTGTTATTGATCTTAATTGGTTGTTCAATAAACTGATCAGGAATAATATTATACACTGTTTCGAACTTTGTTTCAAAACACGATTCACAATAGCGGGATGCAAAATTACTAACAGCCATATTCAGCGAAGATGATTTTACCACCTCTTTCACTTCATTAAAAGAAGTGAAAGGTTTAAAAATATTTTCTCCGGCCTCTTTAAAACTTGTATAGTGCTCTGTACATACATAAGGAACCCTCAAAGAATCTGCAATACTCTTACCAATTATTGGTGTTATATTATTACAAACCGATTGTAAATGCACTACATCAATTTTATCATTTTTCATCT
>CAYQDP010000284.1:0-4287 GCA_964416235.1 uncultured Flavobacteriaceae bacterium
GTACAACCTGCTACACTTACACTAGCTACATAGGTTCCGCTGTTTGTAGGCTGAGCATTAACGATGTTAGGGTTTTGGGTGTTAGTTGTAAATCCTGAAGGTCCTGTCCAAGTATAAGTTGCTCCTGCAATTGTACTTGCTGTGAGACTTAAGGTTTGGCCTGCACAAATCGGTGAGTTACTTCCAAGGGTTGGTGAAGCAGGAATAGGATTAACAACAACGTTTACAGTTCCATTCGGGCTTGTACATCCCGCTACAGTTGCTCTTACGGTGTAAACCCCTGCGGCAAGTGTTGATGCTCCAGGTATGCTTGGGTTTTGAGTAGTTGAAGTAAATGAATTCGGTCCGGTCCAACTATAGGTCGCACCTGCAATGTTACTTGCTGTTAAGTTAATCGTTTGACCTGCGCATAAAGGTGAATTACTTCCTGCAGTTGGAGCTGCAGGAGTAGGATTCACAACCACAGCTATTGTAGATGCAGCGCTTCCGCAACCTGAAACATTCACAGAAACACTATATGTTCCTGATGCGGCTGTTGTAGCAGCGGCAATTGTTGGATTTTGTAAAGTAGATGTAAACGCATTAGGTCCTGTCCAACTATAACTTGCACCAACAATTGTGCTTGCTGTTAAACTTAAAGTATTTCCTGTACATAATGGAGAGTTACTTCCTAATGTAGGGGCACCTGGTATTCCAAATACTGTAACGCTAAATGTTCCTGCAGGACCAGGACAACCGGCAACGGTTGCTGTTACTGAATACATTCCTGTAGCTAATGTAGATGCACCAGGAATTGTTGGATTTTGCACGTTTGATGTAAATGAGTTAGGCCCCGTCCAATTATATGTAGCACCTGCAATAGCTGATGCCGTTAAGTTAATTGTACTGCCGGCACATAAAGTAGCAGTGCCGCCGGCCGTTGGTGCGGCAGGCGCAGGGTTAACTACAACTGTTGTGGTGCCTGCAGGACCTTGACATCCTGCAACAGTAGCGCGAACTGAATAAACGCCAGCTGCTAAAGTAGAGGCACCTACAATTGTAGGGTTTTGTAAAGTAGAAGTAAATGCATTAGGACCTGTCCAGCTATAAGTAGCACCTGCAATTGCAGAGGCTGTTAAATTAAGTGTATTTCCTGCACATAACGGTGAGTTACTTCCGGCCGCTGGAGCTGCAGGAGCAGGATTAATTGTAACGCTTACCGTGCCTATTGGTCCTGGACATCCGGCAACTATAGCGCTTACTGAATAAACGCCGGCCGCTAAAGTTGTTGCGCCAGGAATAGTTGGATTCTGGACGGCAGAAGTAAATGAATTAGGCCCTGCCCAGACATAAGTTGCCCCTGCAATCGTACCTGCTGTTAAACTAAGCGTATTTCCGGCACATAACGGTGAGTTGGCACCGGCAGTTGGCGAAGCAGGTAGAGGATTGACGACGACATTAACAGTTCCTGCACCGCTGGTACAGCCTGAAACTGTAGAAGTGACCGAATAAACACCGGCTGCTAATGTTGTTGCGCCGGGAATGGTTGGATTCTGTAAGGCGGAAGTAAAGGCATTAGGACCTGTCCAGTTATAGGTAGCACCTGTAACGGTACTTGAGAATAAACTTAAAGTTTGTCCTGCACAAATTGGTGAGTTAGCTGTAGCAGTTGGTGTAGTAGGGATTGGATTCACAACTACAGCAACAGTACCAGGAGGACTTGTACAGCCTGCAACGGTAGCAGTAACGGAGTACACCCCTGCGGCAAGTGTAGATGCACCTACTATTGTTGGATTTAATAAGGTTGAAGTAAACCCGTTTGGCCCAGTCCAGTTGTAAGTCGCACCGGCAGTAAATGTAGCGGATAAACTTAAAGTTTGTCCTGCACAAATTGGTGAGTTAGCACTTGCAATTGGAGCGGCCGGTACAAATGGCGGACAAGTTACAGTGTTTACTTGGTAGTCACGAACAACTTCACTTAATAAAACACCACTACGGAATTCTTGTACTTTGACACCGAATACATATTGTCCTAATGTATTAGCAACACCGGTCATAAAACCTGTAGTAGGATTTAACGTAACGTTAGGACCTCCATTATTAAACGGACTAATAGCAGAGAAACCTGCAGTCCATGTAACTGTATTTGGAGTAAATAAATTGTTTGGATAAGTTGGTACAGGATTATCATCGTATGGTGTGTACATAGAGTAAACTAAAACGTCGCCATCAGCATCTGTAGCCGACATATTCAAGTTAAACGGATTAGTTGCGCATAGTAATAGTGGAGGCAATGCATTAAAGTAAGGACTGCTATTGTTAAGGAAAGTGTTATCGTAAACATTAACCATATCCACACGGAAAGTTTTTCCGGTGGAGTTATTATTGTTATTGAATTTTGCGCGAATATAAATTTGAATTGTATTTCCAACTAAAGCTGTAGCGGTTGCAAAACGAGGGGAAGCCCACGCACCAACATTGGTTCCATTTACCGCCCAAGCTACTTTCGGACCACCGTTTATTGAATAAAATAATCTTAATGAGTCATTGTTTCCGAAATTTGTTCCTGCTCTTTCTAAATTGGCACTTAAGTTAACACCTGAAGCGAATCCTGAAATATTAATGGATTGTGATACCCATTCGACAGATCCGTTATTAGAACCAACAATCTCAAACATACCGTTATTAACTTGAGCTGAAGTTGGTGGCGTTGTTCCTAAGGTTCTGGTCCATGCTGTTGTTCCGGCATCAACGGTTGTTCCGTTAGCTAAAGTAAAATCTTCCGACCACGCTTTATTGTAACATGGTATAAATGCATAGAAAGTTTCACCCTCAGCACCAGGTGTTAAAATGTTTGATATACTATTATTTCGACAACATAATCCATATGCTAGATGCATACCGCCCGGATGCGCTGCTAAGTTTACCGTTGAAGTATAGATGCGTTCTTCAACACAAGGCATGGGCGTAGGAGAAGTTGCGCAAGGAGGTAAAAGCGGTGTAATATTTGTAATACTTCCTCCCGGCATAGTGAAATTTCGGCTGGGGGTAAATGCCTGACCGTTAGCCATCATTACGTCAATTGTTACATTGGCCGGAAAAGCGGCACCCGAACAGTCGCGATATAGTTTTAACATAACGGTATAATTAGAACCTCCGTTATAGGTATAAGTTAACGACCCTCCAACGATGTGTGTAGCACTAACTCTTAGAGGAACAAGGAAACTTAATAAAAGGATGAAGTAATAGTAATGTTTTTTCATGCGGAGAGAATTATAGGTTAATTACTAATTAATACGGGTTGATGTAATTCAACAATTACAGATTTAGAAAAATTAAAATTTGAATACAAAAGATTTAGACGAACAATGTCTGTTACGTTATGAAAATGAAAAATAGCAGGGTAGTTTTTTTTCATAGGGGCATAAAGAGGGATTTACATTTTAGTTGTACTTGAATAATTATTTTAAGTTTCAAAGGATTAAAATTTTTCTGACATAATGATTTAAGAAACAGATTAACAATAAGTTAAAGTGCAAAAAGAAAATGCTATTAATGCAAAAAGCCGACTCATTGAATCGGCTTTTTAAGATAAATGTTATGCGTTATTTTTTTCTTGAAAACTTAATATTTCCGAAGATATCTAAAGTTTTTTTGAATACATCAAAATAAAGGGTAATCATTAAAGAGACACTCATTAACCAAATTACACAAATATTAAACCAATAAGTTGGGTAAAGTGTTCCGAAGAGATTTTTACGCGGTGCAAAGAAGTGTGCGCGTCCAAACTTTGATTCAGTTGGATCTTGGAAAACAGGATCGATTTGTTGGATTAATCTTCCGTCTTTCTCCAAAAAACGTTCGCCCATGTGCTTTGAATTTTTTAATAGCTGATTTAAACTTTCATTCTCATATTCATCCTGAACTGCTAAAAACTTTTCTTTATCTGCAGGTGTTTTAATTAATGAAGCGGTAATTGAATCGGCATCTCTTCTCGCTTTAATTTCCACCTTATTATAGTAGTCGTTTACTTTCTCTAAGTAAGAGCGTAATGCAGCCTCAGTACCCTTATTATAAGTAGTGGTGGTTATGTCGTCAGCTTTAACGCTACACTTAACTTTTTTGTTAGAAGTGGTTTCTTTTACAATTTCATTACGCACTAAATCGATATGTGATTTAAGTTCAGATAAACTCTTACCTGCACTTAATTCATTAGCGATTTTGGTGAGTTTAGCTTCCATTTTTTGTTTCCAATATATCTTTTTATACTGAGCAACACTCATGGATTTGTCGTAACGATAGAAGTAG
>CAYQDP010000285.1:0-4276 GCA_964416235.1 uncultured Flavobacteriaceae bacterium
TGTTGAATTAGTAGCCATCCCTCATGAAAAGCTTGACGAGTGGCTTACTAAATACCCGAGTTGGAAAAGTTATATCTTCAATAGTTTTACTCAACGTTTTAACGAATTGTTGCGCTCATTGGAAAGTATCGCGTTTCATAAATTGGATCAACGCTTAATAAAATATTTAAAGAATAAATCTAAAGTGACCGGTAAATCTGCCATTCAGCTTTCCCATAATCAAATTGCGGAAGAATTAGGAACGAGTCGCGTAGTTATTTCTCGCTTGTTAAAGCAACTTGAAAACGAGAAAAAATTAGTATTGTACCGCAACGAAATCAAACTCCTCAGCGATTTCTGATTTTTATCATCTTCCATCTGTAACAGTTGTTACTAAGAGATGAAAATTCTGAATCTAATTTTGTTTTCAAGTTTAATAACTATGAAATCAAAATTATTTTTTATTGCCTTTGCCCTAAGTTTTCTCGGGTTAAGGGCTCAAACAATTCCATTTTCTTATTCAGTAAAGATAGTGCCGGTAACGGTTAATAACCTACCCGGACTGCATTCTTTTGTTACCGCGCAATCAGGAGGAAAATGGTTGTTTATTGGAGGAAGACGTGATGGATTACATGCAAGACAACCATTTAGCTCCTTTCCTGTCGCTCAAAATAATACGGATATTTTTGTAGTGGATATTAATACCAAACAATTCTGGCAGTCTTCAGTAAATGTTTTGCCAATTGGTTTAAAAGAGCAATTACAATCTACCAACATGAATTTTTATCAAGATGCAGATACACTTTACATTATTGG
This sequence comes from uncultured Flavobacteriaceae bacterium, assembly GCA_964416235.1. GTDB lineage: Bacteria > Bacteroidota > Bacteroidia > B-17B0 > Aurantibacillaceae > JAHEYG01. The sequence continues at coordinate 796 of CAYQDP010000285.1, forward strand.
TGGTTATGGTTACAGTAATACAGCCGTTGATCATATAACATATCCAAGTCTAACATCCGTTTCTGTAAGCGGACTGATTAGCGCCATAACCTCTAGTTCGTCTATAATTCCATTCTTTAAACAAACAACGGATCAGAGATTTGCAGTGAACGGTGGCCAATTAGGTAAAATAGGGAATGAATATTATTTAGTAGGAGGGCATCGCTTCGACGGTAGATATAATCCTATGGGTAACCCAACTTATACTCAAACTTACGTCGATGGTATTCGAAAGTTTAACCTAAGTAACCAAGGAACTTCAATTACAGTGAATAATTATACAGTAATTACTGATCAAATTCATTTACATAGGCGTGACTATAATTTATTACCGCAGGTTTTTCCGGATGGAAGTTTAGGCTACACTATTTCTTCCGGTGTTTTTCAGGTTGGAATAGATTTACCTTTTCTTTACCCGGTAGATATTAAGAGTTCGGGGTATTTTCCACAAACTTCATTTAATCAATATTTATCCAATTATCATTCGGCAAAAATGGCGGTCTATGATAGTTTATCTAATACTATGCATAGTTTTTTCTTTGGAGGATTAAGTCAATATTATTATTCAGGTACGACCTTGGTTCAGGATAATAATGTGCCCTTCGTAAAAACAATCAGCAGAGTATCTCGGAACGCTAGCGGTAATTTGCAAGAGGTAGTATTTCCTAATGAAATGCCGGCTATGATTGGTGCTAGTGCTGAATTTATCTATAATCATTCTCTTCCACACTACTCAAATGAGGTTCTGAAGATGTCACAAATATCTGCTGATTCAGTTTTGGTAGGTCACATTGCAGGTGGAATTCAAAGTCCACAGCTAAACCCATTCACAAATAATAACACAGGAGTAACTTCGGCTCACAATGTATTTTATGAAGTTTGGTTAGTTAAAAATACTCTATCTGGTATCCAGGAGTTGAATGGCAAAAACCCTGTGAGATTAAATGTGTTTCCAAATCCTGGCGGAGAAAACATGAGTGTTAATATTGTAGCACCTTACGATGGCGTGTTAGATTTATTTGTGACGGATGCAAACGGAAAATTGCTAAAAGATGTATTTGTTGGGAAGATAGTTAAAGGTTTCGGAACCTATATACTCACTGATATCTCCGGATTAAGCAACGGAACCTATATGTTCAATTTTGTATTTGATGGGCATTTTAGCGTGATGGAAAAGGTAATGATTGATAAATAACAGTAAAGTCTGACATAAGTCATAGCGAAGGTGAATACACTTTTTGAAATTTGTAAAGCGAAAAATTAATTTAAAACAACAATATGATCATAGAGCAAATTTACACAGGCTGTTTAGCCGAAGCAGCGTACTACATTGAAAGTAATGGAGAAGCTGCTATCATTGATCCATTGCGTGAGGTAGAACCTTATATCCAAAAGGCTAAATCCCGTAACGCGAAAATTAAATATGTGTTCGAAACACATTTTCATGCTGATTTTGTAAGCGGCCATATCGACTTAGCAAAGAAGACAGATGCCGTGATTGTATATGGGCCAACAACTATGAAAACCGGTTTTGATATGTTAGTGGGTCATGATGGTGAAGAGTTTAAATTGGGAAATATTTCCATAAAATTGATTCATACTCCCGGCCATACTATGGAAAGCTCTTGTTTTTTATTGAAAGATGAAAATGGAAAAGAGAAGGCGATTTTTACAGGTGATACTTTGTTTATCGGTGATGTTGGTCGTCCGGATTTAGCTCAAAAGGTAATTGCTGAATTAACTCAAGAAAAGTTGGCCGCTCATTTGTTCGACTCGTTGCGTAACAAAATTATGCCTTTAAGTGATGAGTTAATTGTATATCCCGGACATGGTGCAGGAAGCGCTTGCGGTAAAAATATGAGCAAGGAAACAACAGATACACTCGGACATCAGAAAAAGGTGAATTATGCATTGAACCCAAATCTTAGCAAAGAAGAGTTTATTAAGCAAGTGTTAACTGGATTAACGCCTCCTCCGGGATATTTCCCGCAAAATGTGCTTATGAATATTGGCGGTTACGAAAGTTTCGATAATGTCTTAAAGAAAGGTACACGCGCATTAAGCGTAACAGAATTCGAAGCAGCTGCTGATGAAACAGGCGCGTTAATTATAGATGCGCGTAAAGCAGATGATTTCCGTAAAGCTTATATTCCAAATTCAGTAAACATAGGCATTGATGGAAGTTTTGCAGTTTGGGCAGGTACATTAATTCCTGATGTGAAACAAGCGTTGTTGATTGTTGCGGATACAGGAAGGGAAGAAGAAATTATCACTCGATTGGCGCGTGTTGGTTACGATAATGCCTTGGGTTATTTAAAAGGAGGAGTAGAAGAGTGGATCAAGGCAAAAAAGGAAAGCGATTCCGTTCAACAGATTACAGCAGAAGTATTAGCTCATAAGTTGAAAACGGAAGCGATAAATATTTTGGATGTGCGTAAAGCCAGCGAATATAATAGCGAACATGTAATGGATGCAATCAATGCTCCGTTAGATTATATAAACGATAGTATGACGAAGGTGGATAAAAATAAAACCTATTACGTGCATTGTGCGGCGGGTTATCGTTCCATGACCTTCATTTCCATTTTACAGGCGCGAGGCTACCGTAATCTGATTGATGTTAAAGGTGGATTTACGGCAATTAAAAATAGTGGCTTATTTAAAGTAAGCGATTATGTGTGTCCTACTACTATGCTCTAAAAGCTAAAAACTCAATTATAAAAGCCGCGTAATTGCGGCTTTTTTTGTTATTTTTAGGAAGTGATTTATTTAACCTATAACGATCAGCCTAACGGAATTTATTACAGTCAGGTCATTGATGTAGTGAACTATTTAAATAACATTCAATCTAAAGAGAAGGTTAAACTGGTAGCGCTTATTTCCATTCGTAATTTCTTCGAAAACCGGAAAAAAATTAAGGCACGTTTGCCGGACGCTGTTGTGTTACCTATGGCACCCGGTGCTTCAAGATGGAAATGGAATTTGTTTCAATTAAATTCTGTTTCGGGGAAAGAAAAAATTATGTCACGCGGACCATTTGCAACTGCATTAGCGTTAAAACTCAAACAGAATGGTCAAACTAAAAAAGTGATTTTTGATGCAAGAGGTGCCTATAAAGCAGAATTGAATGAATATAACGTAGTGAATGATGAGATATTGAAAAGTGAGATATCAGGAATAGAACAAGATGTTTTAAGAAGAAGCGATACAATTTTATCGGTTTCCGATGCTTTGGTAAATTATTGGAAATCGGATTACAATTTTGATTCGCATAAGCACGTTGTTATACCTTGTACGCTTAGTAATGATTTCGTTTTCAATTTCCCTCCGGAATATGAATTAGCAAATTACAAAAAGGAAGCAGGATTTAATCAGGATGATATTGTAGTGGTATATTCAGGTTCATCTGCCGGATGGCAATCATTTTCTCTTGTAGAGAGGA
>CAYQDP010000286.1:0-4267 GCA_964416235.1 uncultured Flavobacteriaceae bacterium
AAGGAACAGATACGCTTTATTTTTTCAAGCGTCAACAACAAGACACTATTCAGGAGGAAAAGTTTATTGTAACAGTGGTAGAATAATCACAGACCTTTTACATTCATTTCATTACCACACTTGAAATGTCCTTTAGGGCATGATTTATATCCGTGTAAACCGCAAGGACGGCAATCCAGATTTTTCACCTCAACAATTTTTGTCTGATCAGACAATGGTGTAAATCCAAATGCAGGAACTGTAGAACAAAAAAATGAGGTAACAGGCGCATTCATGGCAGAACATAAATGCAAAGGAGCGCTGTCGTTTACATAATTCATTTGTGCGTCCTTCATCAAAGCTGCAGATTGCAATAAATTTAATTCCCCTGCTAATACTTTTGTGTTGGCCCTGCTATCTTGCGATTTAATTCGATTGCATAATTCAACATCTCCTTTAGCCCCTAATAAATAAACAGTAACATCTGATGACAGATGATTAATTAATTCAATCCATTTGCTTTCGGGTAATTGCTTGGTAAACCAAACCGACGAAGGTGACATACAAACATACTTTCCTGTTTTATATGCAGATACTTTGTCAAAATCTTCCTTCGATGGATATAATTTTGGCCGCGCCACACTCTTATCAGTAATTTCTTCGATTAAAGAATTATAACGTTCAGTTTCATGTCGTCCGTCACCAATAACATGCTTTACTTTTTTTGTAAATAAAAATGAAAAAGGATTTTTATCAAATCCGGCTTTCAACTTCGCGCCTGAAAATGCGGTAAGAAATCCGGAGCTCGCATAACGATGCAAATTAATCACCGCATCGTAATGATTATTTTTTATTTGCTTTCTGAGTTTGAAAAGGGATGCGTATTTACCTTCTTGCTTATTCCAAATTAGCACCTCCTTTAAAAAAGGATGCTGAACATAAAGAGATTCATTACCCTTGCGAACCAAAATAGAGAGTGACGCTTTTGGAAAAGAAGCATGTAATTTTTCAAGTACCGAACTGGCTAAAATAGCATCGCCGATAAATGCCGTTTGTATAACTAAGATATTTTTAAAATCGTTTTTCAAATTACTAAATCATGTGGATAAACGTTTTTACTGCATATAACGTTCCTACCAAACATAAATTATGTATTAATTGATCTAAACCTATCATCACAAAAAAGAAACGGTAATTTTTCGACTCCCAGAATTTAGAAGTGATTTTTGACGTAATGAAATCCGTTACAAAATGTAAGGCCACGTTACCAATCCACCATGCAAAGGCCATGTAATAATTATCAAGAAATTTAGCTACAATCACAAAGCTTATCAATGAAACCAAAGCATAAACACCAACATGTATACTCAGCCATTTTAAACTTTTACTTTTCCCGGTTGCCATTTGTGATGTTTGAAAAACAAAGTCGGCCAAGAAATGCACTATGAATATAATTAGTATAGTACTAACCGGATTAATAATTCCCATTTATATCTGTTTTTATAATGTACAATTGTCCTAATGTGTTATAATAGAAATAATATATTTGATCCTCTACCGTTGCTAAATCAGTTATATAAACTGGCGGGAAACTGAGAGTTTTATTGTACTTAAGCCCACCTAAGTTATCATACTTTGATATACAATCAGGTCTTACAAAGTAAATGTTTTTTTTATCATCTATAGCAGATTCAGTATATAAGCAAGCTGAACTTCCATAATTATAACTTAAAACCTTGTTTGTAGCGTTGTAATGTTCCCTATAATAATTTACGTTTAATCCATCTATTACTTTAATGTTAAAAACAGATTCGCTTAGTTTTGGGTTCTCCAAAGGCACGACATTCTTTCCGTCACAAAAAGGATTAAATGGAGAAAAAGATCCTATGTTTCCGAGATTTGAATCAAAACAATAAACAACTCGGTCACAGATTACATTAACATTCGATGCAGTAACACTTATTTGCGGATTAAAGTAATTAGAGCCAAATGAGAATACTCTGTCAATTGTCGCAGAAGCCAATTGATTTCCTAGCGAGTCAAACTTATAAATTGCAAACGAATTAGAATCTAATGGTGCTAAATAAGCAGGATATACCCCTTGCATACTTGGTTCCATATAGGAGTTATAAGACTTCCTTGAAGCAGTTAAAACATAAACAGCATTATTAGAGCCGATGCTTATTCCCTTATTTTCATAATAGTTGCCGGGTAGAATCTTTTGCCATACCAGATTCCCGTTTGAATCGTACTTGTAAATTTTAGAATAGTTTGATAAAGTGACTCTGGTACCTGTGATATAATTAGGAATAAATGAATAAGCTAATGAAGTTCTGCTACAAGAAACGGAGTCCTTTTGAAGATTAACACCTTCACAAACCCAAGCTTTTAATGTATCTACCGCATTAATCGTAAAATTATCACTAGCGGTTAAGACATAAAAGTTATCCCCATTCTCTCTCGCATTTACTGAAATAACTTTCTCTCCAGGAAAAGAATAATTCTTTTGCCAAATAAAAGCTGCATCACAATTAACTTTTAAAATATTTAAAGTAGTTGAGCCAACGCTCGAAATATAAATATTGTTAGCTCCTGAAATAGTAGCATTTATTTTAGTTGCGCTTCCAAAATTTACGATTAATGTATCAATGAATTTTGGTCGTCCACAATTGAACTCAATTGCTTCATTCGGAATTGATCCTCCAAGAAAATGACTTTCTTTTTTACAACCAAATTGAATCAGAGTGAAGAATAACAAAAATATAGCTATTATTCTAGTATCTCTCATTCAATAAAGTTAGAAAAAAACATTACACAGCTACATTATGCTCGCGAAGAGCATCATTTAAGGAGGTTTTTAAATCTGTACTCTCTTTTCTTTTACCAATAATTAAAGCGCATGGCACCTGATATTCGCCTGCGGCAAATTGTTTTGTATAAGAACCCGGAATTACAACTGACCGCTCCGGAACAAAGCCTTTCGTTTCAATTGGCTCTTTACCGGTAACATCAATAATTTTTGTCGACATCGTTAATACCACATTCGCTCCTAAAACCGCTTGCTTCCCTACTCTTACGCCTTCTACCACAATACAACGCGAACCAACGAAACAATCATCTTCAATTATTACCGGAGCAGCTTGCACCGGCTCTAACACTCCGCCAATTCCTACTCCGCCACTCAAATGAACATTTTTTCCTATCTGTGCACAACTTCCAACTGTTGCCCAGGTATCCACCATTGTTCCGCTATCTACGTAACCGCCGATGTTCACATAACTTGGCATCATAATAACGCCAGGTGCTAAATAAGAACCATATCGTGCTATAGCATGAGGCACTACACGCACACCTAACTTCGCATAATCCTTTTTAAGCGCCATTTTATCATGAAACTCAAACGGACCGACCTCAATAGTTTCCATTTTTCTGATTGGGAAATACATGATAACTGCTTTCTTCACCCAATCATTAACCTTCCAAGTGCCATCGCTCAATGGCTCAGCCACACGCAAAGTACCTTTATCCAATAATTCAATTACCTCATTAATTACTTTTTGAGTGGAGGCTTCTTTTAATAATTCGCGGTTAGTCCAGGCCGCTTCAATAACTGATTGCATAGTATAAATTTCGATGCAAGTTACTAAATATTTAGCTTTTATGCCGATGAAACAAAAGGTAATTTATAATATTGTACTCCATTGAGAAAAGCCTTCTACATATTTATATCTGTTCTTTTGTTCAATCCATTTCATTCGCAGATTTTAGTCATAGCACACAGAGGAGCCAGTGAAATTGCACCTGAGAATACACTTCCGGCATTTGAAGAAGCCATTAAAGCCGGGGCAGATTATATTGAAACGGATGTGCATCAAACTTCAGACGGGAAAGTGGTTATCATGCATGATTTAAGTGTTAACAGAACCTGCGAATTGCCGAATAAAATCAGAAAGAATAAAAACAAAAAGGTTTTACTCAAGGAACTAAAGCTTAGTGAATTTTTAGAATTAAAAATAAAAGGGCAAACCTTTTCTCCTCCTACTCTCGACTCAGCCATTAAGCTCATCAATGGAAGATGTAAATTATTGATAGAATTAAAAAAGGGCAACACGTATTATCCGGGCATCGAAAAAAACATCCTTGAAATTATTCAACAAAACAAAGCTGAGAGTTGGGTGGATGTAATTCATTCCTTTGATAAAAAATCTTTATTACAGTTACAGGAACAAAAAACCGGAGCTAAGCTGCAAAAATTAATCATTTTCAGATTGCCATTGGGAAGTTTTAC
>CAYQDP010000287.1:0-4241 GCA_964416235.1 uncultured Flavobacteriaceae bacterium
ATATAATTTATAATCAAGTATCTTCATTGGTCAATAGCTCAGAGTCATAGATCTTATAAGTTGTACTTTGCCAGTTTTAAAACTTCCTTGGCAATTACATTAGCCGAATTATGATAAGCTAATGGTGCCATGTTATTTTCTAATTCTCTTTTTAATGATTCATTATTAATTAAGGCTACCGCTTCTTTCACTAGTTTTTCTTTACACTCTGTGTCCTTCACTAAAATTGCCGCTTTCTTATTCACTAAGGCCATGGCATTTTGCGTTTGATGGTCCTCAGCTGCCGTTGGAAGCGGAACTAAAATTGAAGCCTTTTTCACGATACACAATTCTGAAACTGCACCGGCACCTGCACGTGAAACAACAGCATCGGCAATCGCGTAAGCTAAATCCATTCGCGAAATAAAATCAACCGCTTTAATGTTCTTCGTTTCATAAGGACTTGCTTGTTGCTTAGCCTTTTCGAAATATACTTTTCCTGTCTGCCAAATTAGCTGAAGGTTATTATCAGCTAAAATCTGTAAACCCTCACCTATTCCTTCATTAATTCCCTTTGCTCCCAAACTTCCGCCAATCACCAATAAAGTTTTTTGACTGGGATTTAATCCGAAAAACTTTTGTCCTTCTTCTCTTAAATGTGAAACATCCTTTATATCCTGACGAACCGGGTTGCCGGTCAACATAATTTTTTCTTTTGGAAAAAATTTCTCCATGCCTTCATAAGCCACACAAATCTTTGCCGCCTTTTTTGCTAACCATTTATTCGTTACACCCGCGTATGAATTTTGTTCTTGGATTAAAGCCGGCACATCCATTGAAGTAGCTGCACGTAATAACGGTCCGCTGGCATACCCACCTGTTCCTACCACCACATCCGGTTTAAATTCCTTTACAATAGAACGTGCTTTTAAAATACTTTGAATTAACAGAAATGGAAATTTAAGGTTGGCTAATGTTAATTTACGTTGAATCCCTGCAATGGGTAATCCAATTATTTTGTAACCTGCTGCAGGAACCTTTTCCATTTCCATTTTCCCAAGAGCGCCAACAAACAAAATCTCAGCTTCAGGAACTAATTTTTTAATTTCATTAGCGATAGATACTGCAGGGAAGATGTGTCCGCCCGTTCCGCCACCACTCAATATAACTTTAAGCTTCTTCAAGGTTCTCTGTTGTTTTATCGTCACTACTTCTGCTAACACTTAAAATAATTCCTATGGCAATACAAGTAAACCAAATGGAAGTACCACCCATACTTACTAATGGTAATGGTTGACCAGTAACCGGAAATAAATTAACTGCCACAGCCATATTAATTAAAGCCTGAAACACTAAACTGAATGCGAGACCCGAAGCTAAATAGCCACCGAATGTTTTTTCAGTGTCGCGCATAATGCGTATACCTCGAAATAAAAATATCATATAGAGAAAGAGCATTACAAAACCAATTAATAAGCCATACTCTTCTATAATAATTGCATAAATAAAATCCGATGAGGCTTGCGGCAGAAATGCACGTTGCGTACTATTACCCGGACCTTTTCCTATAACTCCACCGGTTGCAATGGCAATTTTAGCTTGCTCTGATTGATAATTACTTTTTGAATCGCCTTTAGAAAAATTTTCAATACGCGCTTTCCATGTAGCTCCGCGTGGAATTGCGTTTGGAAATTGATAAATCACAACGCCCAATAATAAAGCAAAGGCAATACAAAATCCGAGGATGTAAAGTAAAAAACGAATTTTTACACGACCCACAAACATTAAGAACAAACAGTTTACAAAAAGTAATGCTGCTGTAGAAAAGTTGGCCGGTAAAATTAATGCGCAAACTAGTCCGATTGGTATTAATAAATACTTGAACAACGATTTGAAATCGCCTAGCTCTTCTTGCTTTGTTGTTAACACACGTGCAACATACATTAACAACATTAATTTAGCAATATCAGAAGTTTGGAAGGTTAGTCCTATTCCCGGAATTTCTAACCAGCGGCTTGCCTCGCCCGCGCTTACACCACGCAGTAATGTATATAATAATAAAGGGATGGAAAGTATAAAACCGATTTGCGCGACTTTAGAGAATACCGTGTATTTAATTTTATGAAACACATACGTTAAACCAAATCCCAAGGTGATAATCACCATGTGTTTAAATAAATAATACTCCGTATTACCTTGCTTGAATTTATGTGCCAAAGTAACAATGGCGCTATAAACAACCAAGATGGAAATGAGTGATAGCAAGAGCATGATAGCCCATATCACCTTATCTCCTTTTAAGTAATTAAAAAGTTTCACGCATTACCTCCTGTCTCCCTTTTTGAGGAAGACGATTTAATTGATCGGTTAATTTTTTTACAAACTTCTTACTGCAGCCTTAAATTGCATACCGCGGTCTTCGTAGTTTTGAAATAAGTCAAAACTTGCGCATGCCGGCGATAACAATACTGCTTCACCTTTCTTAGCTAACTTGTAAGATGCAGCTACTGCTTCTGCTGCCGATTTAGTTTCAACGATAGTATCCACTACGCCTTCAAATGCTTTAAGGATTTTTTTGTTGTCAACTCCTAAGCAAACGATGGCTTTTACTTTGTGCTTTACAAGGTCTAATAATTCGTTGTAATCATTTCCTTTGTCTTGTCCGCCGCAAATCCAAACAGTTGGTTTTTGCATACTTTCAAGTGCATACCATGCCGAGTTAACGTTAGTAGCCTTTGAATCGTTGATGAACTCAACACCATTGATAGAAGCTACGAATTCCAAACGATGTTCAACATTTTGGAAATCCTGTAAGCTTTCGCGGATGGTTTCTTTGCGTACATCTACGATACGAGCTGCTAATGAAGCGGCCATTGAATTGTAAACATTGTGTTTACCTTGCAGAGCTAATTGTTCGATTGTCATAATTAAGGGATTTTGGTTTTGGTTTTTATAATTAAGGGTTATTTGGTTCTCATTTAAGTAAGCGCCATCGCCTTCAATTTTATGCTTGATGCTGAATGGCACTTTTTCTGCTTTGATTTGGTGATGCTTCATAAACTCACTCATCACTGCATCATCATCACAATAAACAAAAGCATCAGTTTCTGTTTGGTTTTGTGTAATCCGGAACTTTGATTTTACATAATTCTCGAATTTGTAATCATAACGGTCGAGATGGTCAGGCGTGATATTCAACAACACTGCCACATCGGCCTTAAATTTGTACATATCGTCTAATTGGAAACTGCTTAACTCCAATACGTAATAGTCGAAGTTTTCAGTAGCCACCTGATAGGCGAAACTTTTTCCCACATTACCACCTAAACCAACATTATATCCTGCTTTTTTAAGGATGTGGTAAGTAAGCATGGTGGTTGTGGTTTTTCCATTACTACCTGTGATGCAAATTTTCTTGGCATTGGTATAACGACCCGCAAATTCTATTTCAGAAACAACCGGAATGTTTTTCTCTCGTAATTTTTTTACTAAATCTGCTTTTTCAGGAATGCCGGGACTTTTAATCACTTCCGTTGCATTTAAGACTAAATCTTCTGTATGCATTCCTTCTTCAAATGCAATTCCGTTTTCCTGCAATGGCTTTTTGTATTTATCCTTAATAAGACCTTTATCGGATACAAATACGTCATAACCCTTCTGTTTAGCCAGAATGGCACTCCCTACTCCGCTTTCGCCGCTACCTAGTATGACAATTCTTTGTTTCAATTTATCTTAACTTAAGTGTTACAATAGTTAATACCGCCAATGCTAAACCAATAATGAAAAAGCGCATTACAATCTTCGACTCGTGAAAACCAACTTTTTGATAATGGTGATGCAATGGAGCCATTTTAAACAAGCGATGTGTTTGTGCGTATTCCAATCCGCGTTTTTTCTTTTGATACTTGAAGTAAAATACTTGCATGATTACCGAAAGATTTTCCACCAAAAACACACCGCATAAAATCGGAATCAAAAGTTCTTTACGAATGGCGATAGCAAATACAGCAATGATTCCACCTATTGCTAAAGAGCCTGTGTCGCCCATAAAAACTTGCGCCGGATAAGCATTGTACCATAAGAAACCAACGCATGCACCAACGAAAGCAGCGATGAATACCACCAACTCCGCGGTGTTTGGTAAATACATGATGTTCAGGTAATCTGCAAACACCATATTACCGGAAACGTATGCTAAAATTCCAAGAGTAACTCCAATGATGGCACTCGTTCCTGCTGCCAATCCATCTATACCGTCGGTT
>CAYQDP010000288.1:0-4227 GCA_964416235.1 uncultured Flavobacteriaceae bacterium
TACGTTGGGATTTAATATTAATCCGTTTAAAGGCAAGCAATTTCTAATAGGTTTAAAATCTTCTTTAAGCAAATTCACTATTAGTAGAAATTCATACTATGAAGTTGCAAATCCACCCTATGAAGTATATCATCCTGCGGTCTATATTGGTATTTATTCCCTTTCCTATGAGATAGCACTTAATCTTAATTTGTCTGAAATAAAGAAATGAAAAAACATTTTATTTTTCTATTGTTTAACAGTGTATTTGTCTTTTCGCAATATAGCACATATCAACTTTCACGAGCAGATGACAAAAAAGCTGGTCTGGGCAATTGTACAGCATGTAATTCTGTATGCGAATCAAGAGTTAAAGTGAAAGATGAAAAACCAAATATAGCCTCGTGTGATTTCGGTAGTAAGACTTTATTTAAAGTGTATGAAGAAGAATTTGATGGGAGTAAGGAAGAGTTATTAAATAATTGGGGGTTTAATTACGGGTATACTGGGGATGATGACTACGATAGTAACCATAACGGCCATATTTGGATGGGTACTAGCGAGAATGCCTTAGCTAATAATGTTACAATTGGAAATGGAGAGATAAATTTAATTTTAAAGAAGGAACATATTACACAAGGAGAAGCTCAAAGTGGTTACTTTCAAGATTATGAACTTACCGGAGCAGCCTTGTCTAGTAAGTTCAGTACAACATATGGAAAAGTTATTGCTGAAGTGAAGTTTCCGAATAACAACTTGTTATGGCCTGCGGTATGGAAACTCCAAAAACTTCAAGAAATCGATATTTTTGAGGCCTGGGATGATAATATTGCGGGCAGTAACTGTGAAAAGTTTCATCAATTTAGAATGCATATTCATAACAAGTACAATACTACTGATTGTGTTCGTGGAAGAAAATTCCCACTTAATAATGATTATTACGATTCATATCATAAATATCAATGTGATTTTACTGATTTTCGTGTTGATTTTCTACTTGATGATAATTTGGTCGGCTATGCTAATAAGTATTACCAAGGACTTTATGCACCGCCACCAGCATGTACAAAGGGAACAGAAAGCGGAATTCCTAATAAATCTTTTGGCTGTAATGGATTAATGATTGAAAATGACTGTAATACTTGGTTTAATCCTCCGCCCAAGCCTTCTTGGGTGCCTTCTTGGGTTCCATGGCCAACAAAATACTGTCTCTTTTGGAATTACGTGGATAAGGATGAGGCCTATCCAAAGCCTACCATACCAATGGATTTTCGCATTTCGATAGCTATTCGAGATGTTAATGACACAAAAGTTTGGAGTAGTACATATAACAAGTGGATGACGAAATGTGAAATAGATCCTTCAGATTGTGATGAGCAAGAACAGCTAGTAGTTAATAATTGGAATACTTTTGATGAAGATGATAAGAAAGTCTCAATAAGAAAGGTTGAAATTTGGGAATTGATAGATTGCAATAATGATTATAATATTTGTTCTATTATGGATTTTTTGAATTTTACAAATGGAGGAAGTTTTCTTGGTGGGAGATCAATTAGTCTTAGTAATATACAATCAAGCTGTAACTTTATTAATATTAACCCAGTGAATAATGACTATAAAGAATATCCTTTACATTTGTTAGCCATTGAAGAAATAGCAATAAAAGGCGGAAATGTTTCATTTGAAGAGGGAACATTTCTGCGTGCAGAGATAATTGAATGTAACACAGAAGGTTTTACTCAGCGATCAGGAAGAAGTGAATTAAATAATTTTTCAGACGAGGAGATTGCAGAGTTAGAGAAAGAGTACTATTTGAATTTAATGAAAAACAATCCAACGTTAGTAGATTCGTTGGTTTCTGAATATAACTTATGGCGCGAAAAAGAAATTGCGTTAAACAAGGCACAAAACGAAGGGATTGTTTCGCAAACTGACAATAATTCAATATTGGTGTTTCCTAATCCGACTAGTGACATATTAAACATAGATATGGTCGAAGAAGATTTTAATGATATTTTATATTTGGAGTTAACAAATGGTTTGGGGCAAACTATTCGATTTGAAAGAACAAAGCAATTAAATCTAGAAAATTATGCCTCTGGTTTATACCAGTTAAAATTCATATTCAGCCACGGTTATATTGTTGTAAAAAGTATTAACAAACAGTAATCAATCCACACTAAAAATATTCTCAATCGCACTTTTGTATTTTTCCTTTATTACTTTGCGTTTAAGACTGAGTTTAGGTGTTAATTCACCACCGTCGATACTCCATTCGTTATTTAAAATTTCGCAACGTTTTAATTGTTCGTAGGGTGCTAAAGTGCGATTGGCTTGTTTCACATGTTCGTTTATTAAACGTTTTAAATCTTCATGTGAAGCCATCTCGGTATTACTTTTCCATTCGATACCCGAGCTCTTACAGTAATCTTTAAAGTTGGCAAAGTTTGGCACTAATAAAGCGGAAGCAAACTTTTGTCCTTCACCAACCACCATACATTGCTCAATGAAACGGCATTCTTTTAATTTATTCTCAATGGCCAATGGTGCGATGTATTTTCCGGCGCTGGTTTTGAAAATTTCTTTTTTGCGGTCGGTGATTTTTAAAAAACGACCTTCAACAAAAGTTCCCACATCTCCTGTGTGAAACCATCCGTCTTTGTCCATCACCTCTGCTGTAGCTTCCGGGTTTTTATAATAGCCCATCATTACACTCGGGCCCTTCACTAAAATTTCTCCATCTTCTTCCGCAATTTTTACTTCTACACCGTCAATTACCGGACCTACACTTCCGATTCGGATATTGTCCTCACCAAAACGATTTACACTTACTACCACGCAAGTTTCGGTTAAACCGTAGCCTTGTAAAACTTTAAGTCCGGCACACAAAAAGATGCGCTCTAATTTTGGATTTAATGCGGCACCACCGGAAGCCATGCAAATTAATTTTCCGCCAACGGCGTCACGCCATTTTTTGTAGACGAGTTTATCAACGATTTTGCGTTTTAATTCGTACATAAATCCATTGGCACCACTCACTTCATATTGCTCTGCAATTTCAATACTCCAATCAAACATTTTACGTTTAAAGCCGGTGAGTTTTTCTCCGGCCGCAGTAATTTTTTCGTATACGCGTTCGATAAGACGAGGTACAGAAACAAATATTTGCGGTTGCACTTCTTTGAGATTATCGCCTATGGTTTCAAATCCTTCCGCAAAATAAACAGAGATACCTTCAAACAAATAGAGGGTAATGAGCATGCGTTCATATACGTGATTCAGCGGTAAAAAGCTAAGCGCCTTCCACCATGGAGCAAAAGGTGCAATATGCTGACATGCTTTTACATTCTCAACTAAATTACGGTGCGTTAACATCACACCTTTTGGGGTGCCTGTTGTTCCGGAAGTATAAAGTATGGTTAGTAAGTCTTCAGGTTTTATGGATTTTTTTAAGCTTTCAACTTTTTCTTTTTGTTCGTTCTTTTTGCCCTGCTCTATAAAATCATGGAAGCTCATTAATCCAACCAAATGATCGAAACTGATTACGTTTTTTACACTCGGGATTTCATCTTGAATCGCGGCAAGTTTAGCGTAAATGGATTTGTCCGAAATAAAAACAGCTTTTACTTCAGCATGATTCAAAATAAATTTTAAATCATTGTTGCTGCAAGTTGGGAAGATTGGAACTGTTACTACATTTATTTGCTGGCAACCGTAATCTGCAAAAATCCATTCCGGACGATTGTTAGAAACAATAGCCACTTTGTCGCCTTCTTTAATCCCAAGCGAAAGTAGACCGTAACTCACCCAATTGGAATAATCAATAAAATCATTACTGCTGTATTTTTTCCACACCTTGTTTTCCTTACCACACAATAAATCGTCTTTTTTATATTTCGATTTATATAAGTCTATGATGTCAAATACCCTGGTTACTTCCATAAATAAATTTAGTTAATCAAAGATAAGATTTTGGTTTATACCTCAAATTTGATTTATATCAAATTCGTTAACAGTTTAGTATCTGAAATGTTCGGATTTTAGTTAATTTTGAATGAATTTAAAATTATGATAGTAGTTACAGGCGCTGCAGGATTTATTGGAAGCTGTTTAGTTTCACGCTTAAATCACGAAGGCATTCATGATATAGTAATTGTGGATGATTTTTCTAAGACTGACAAATCAAACAATTATAAAGATAAGAAATACAAGGGAGCAGTTGAGCGCTCACAGTTTATCAATTGGTTT
>CAYQDP010000289.1:0-4220 GCA_964416235.1 uncultured Flavobacteriaceae bacterium
CCCGGTGCAATCAGCGCATGCGTAAAATATTTTATCTTCTGTTTTATGCATCCAATAAAAATCACCGCTTACTGTATCTTTTGGCATGTATAAAACAAAGGCATCATCAAAAACTCTTTTAATGGCAGCTTCCGTTGGTAAAATAGCCCTTTGTATGCGGTTAGCATAATTGATGCTGTCGTTTATGTCTTTGTTAATAGTAAGTAATTTACTATTTGTTTTTTTTATCTCTTCAGTGCGTTCTTCTATTTTGCCTTCCAATTCAACTAGCATATTCTGCATGCTTAGTTCGGTTTCTCTTTTATCTAACCACGATTTTAGCATTGTAGCTAATGTATCCGTTAAATTGGGCGACTCTTTAAAGGAAGGACCAACAATACTTTGTGTAATTTCATTATTGTAAAATATTTCAACAGTTCCTCTCTTACCTAAAAGTGTTTCGAAGGATGATTCTAAGCTGTAAACACTTGTCATAAAATCTGAACTTTCGTAGGATTTTCCATTAAAGGTAATTCTGGCGCACACATCATTTGGCATACGGCAGCCACTTGGAATAAGATTTACAGTTCTGCTAAGTGTAACGTGTACGTTGCGATTATTATTTAATAAATTGAAGATCGTATATAGTAAGTGCTGTAATTTTATTCTCTCCTCATATTTTTCATTTTTATCTCTTAATTCATATACCAATTTTGAGTTTTCATTCTCCTGAGTGCTCATGGTGTATGTTTCTTTAATGATGCCGGTAAATTTACAAGGGTTACCGTTTGTGTTTAATTCAGATACATTACCGGTGTTCCATATACTTAGATATGTCCCGTTTTTGTGCAACATGCGCAGGGTAAGTTGAAACTCATGGATGTTTCCTGCTCGCATTTTTACAAATACGGATTGCAGTTTACCTGCATCTTCCGGATGAACAATTTTCTCCAGAAGACCGTTGGTGCCTAGTTGAGATAATTCAAGCATATCATAACCCAAAATATTCGCATACCCATCGGTAATTAATAATTTATTATCGTTAATGGTATACTCCCATAGTCCAACGCCGGCTCTAAGTAAAGCATTCTCAATTTTTAAAGGCTCTTGTTTATTTTGAGAATATACTATAGATAGTATTGGTGCCGATGCGGCTTGCGTAGCATCATTATATGTCGAGTTAATCGAATGATGATTTATAAAGGTGTTTGTTTTCATTTTGTTTAATTTTAAAGCAAAGTAAATGCAAGAAGAGCCCTCAATGCTACACACAAACTTCAAAAATCTTACATGTGTTGTAGGTTTCGGTTAAATTGTTTCAGTTAACGTTTTAATTGAAACAAAAAATGAATTTTTCTTACATCCATTAAGATTCATAAACTTATAGGGTTTATTCTCCTTTATTTCCGCTGTTACTTTGTGGTATCATTTAAAACATCAATCATGAAATCATCAAACAGCATAAAAAAGGTAATAAGCTTAGCAGCTTTAATTTTTACACTATCAATTCAATCTAATACTGCAAAAGCACAAACCTCGCGACATAAATTTGGCGTAGGTATGTCAACCACGGTGGGTGGTTGCGGGTATGGTACTATCTATAATCCAAGCGCGCATTATTACTACGGACCATTTAAAATGGAATTAGCTTTAAGTGTACAAAAGCGTAAATTTAACTTTACAGGGGCTCAATTTACTTTTGAATACTCCATTTTTGATGGTTGTAATAGAAAAGCAGATAAACTCTGTTTTGAAGGCACTCAAGTTTATCTGTTTACCGCCACCAATTATAATCAAGGGGCTTATCTTGGTAAATCACAAATAAAAACTGAAAGACGTGTTGCAGATGATTCGCAGATTAATTTTGAGCAGTTACGTTATAACAGCTTAGATGTTACGATAGGATTTGGTAATAGAATTCAACTTACCAAACGAATTAAATGGGTAAACTCAATAGGGATTTCAGGATGGCAAACCTTAAAAGGTGAAACAGACACTTATAGAGAGTATTCTTCTTTAAGTCTTAAGTTAAAAACCGGACTTACTTACGACTTTTAATTATTCTCAATTGTAATTTGCATCGCTTTTTTCATATATTTGTGTTAATGACACGGAAAACATTGAAGATAAAAAAACCAAAGAGTAAGTTTAATACGGTGATGTTAATTGATGATAATGAAATGGATAATTTCATTAATCAAAAAATCATCGAAGCAAATTCATTTGCATCGGAGATTTATACCAACACAAACGGACTTAGTGCGTTGGAGTTTTTAAATAATCTGGCAGTGAAAAAGGAAACACTTAACGAAATGTTGCCGGATGTAATTTTCGTCGACTTAAACATGCCTCTAATAAATGGATTTCAATTTATCGAGAAATTCTATGAAATGCCTGAAGAGTTTACATCGCGTTGTAAAATCGTCATTCTAACATCCTCACTTAATGAAGGTGATCGCGAAACAGCAAAGCGATTGAATCCTGAAATTATATTCTTAAATAAGCCACTTACCGCTGAAGCTATTTCTTCACTTTTTTGAACCCAGTGATTCTAATTCGTGATTAAGGAAACTTAGAATTTTTCGCCCCTTAAAATTATAGTAATTCAACTGATCTAAAGTATCGTTGTATTTCACCTTCGCATTCTTTTTATCCAGCCCGTCTGAAATTAAATACATTAATTTAACAGCTTCCTTTACATTCTTAAAATTATCGCCGCCAATGGAGGATACCTTACGACTTAAGCCTTTTAAAATATTATCGGCTAATTCAATTTCATCTTGAATTATATACAAATAGGCCAGCATTAATTTAATTTCTGTTTCTACCGTAAAGTAATTTTTAAAGCTTACCTCATTCAATAAATCATTAAGTAAAGTAATGCTGTTTTTAGTTTTTCCGCTAAAGTACAGCGTAAGGCCTTGATAAAATTTATACATCACGTGCGTATGTAAATCATTCGCGTCGTAATATAGATTTCCGGCTAAACTACTAATCTCTTCTTTGCGATTTGTTATAATCAGAAAATCGATTTTAGAGGAAAGAAATTTGAAAGCAAGGCAAATGTTATTTTGCAGTAACCATTTTTGAAAATGTTTATCGATTTCTGTGTAATAGGTATTCGCTTTTTTAATTTGATTTAAGATCAGATAGTATTCAAAGTTTAAAAAATTAATAACCGGTTTGTAAATACCGGTGCGATTATCGCTGTTAAACTGATTAATAATAGCTTCACTTCTTTCCAATAAATCTTCCACCGGCGCTACCTCTTCAATTTCCAGTTTAGCAAACAAAGCCGACTGAACCAAAATGATATTATAAATAATTTCAATTCGGGGAGAGCGGTATAAGGAATAAAGATTTTTTATTTCTTTAATGAGGAGTAATAATAAATCTGCATCATCTTGCGAGGCGGAAAAATAATAAGAAGCCAATGTGCGATTATAATTACATAATGTTTCTTCCGCTTTCTCGAGTGCTAAAGCATAAGCCACCTGATTATTATAAAGCTGAGAATAATGGTAATATTTATCAGAATAAAAGTGCGCTTTTTTAAGCGCGCTGTAAACATTAATCAATTCACCGGGCGAATCGCTGTTGATGTAGGTGTTTTCTAATTCCTTTAACATCGCAACAGCGGTCTCAAGTGGATGCTCGTAAATATAATTACTTAAGTTTCTTAATTGGTCGTTGCTGCCGTTTACCGAAGCCGAGGTATGATGGTTATCCAATAAGAAGCGTTGGATTTTATCGTAGAGGCGCGATTTTAGTACGTAATACGAATTATCGGTACATTTTAAATCCTCTTTTATTTCATCATCATTTAAACTGCCTTTTTTATAAGCGTGTAAAAGTGAAATGAATTTAACCGAATTGGTTCCTTTCAGGCTTTCTTCAAATTCGTTGAATTGCTCAGGCTCAATTTGAGTAATAATTTTTCTCAGTTTATTCATATATCAACACCAATAAATGTTATAACGCCTTTTACCAATTGGTTTAAGTAAATATATTAAAAAAAAATAATTCAAAAGTTCTCGCAATCTTATATTGGTTTGTGATGATGTGTGAAAACTTTCTTCCTTTATATTCGATTGTTATAATTGTTATTTGAATTATTTTCAACTTATTTATTTTTAAATGCCGTTAAAATCGCGCATCATAAAAAATGCTGTACTTTTTTTCTCCATTCACACCATAAAAGGCATTAATTAATTTTCTCTTTAAATTTTGCGTTCTGCAAT
>CAYQDP010000290.1:0-4206 GCA_964416235.1 uncultured Flavobacteriaceae bacterium
CAATGCGGCAACATCATCCATTACAGTCAATGGTTTACCTGTTGTGAATGCATTTTCATCTCCCGGTACGGTTTGTGCAGGAAGCACAGTTTCGTTAAGCGCGGTTGGAGCAACTTCTTATACATGGAGTACTGGTCCTGCAACTCAAACAACTACAGCTAACCCAACTGTTCAAACTACGTACACTGTAACGGGAACTGCAGCTAACGGTTGTACCAACACGGCTGTAAGTACAGTTTCAGTATATGCATTACCATCATTAAACGTAGCCCAAACCCCTGGTCCGGTTTGTCCTGGTCAAACAGCAACATTAACTGCCAGCGGTGCTACTTCTTATACATGGAATACAAGTGCAACCACAGCTGCCATTGCAGTTTCTCAATCTGTAAGCACTAATTATACAGTAACGGGTATGGATGCGAATGCGTGTGTGAACTCTACAGTTTCTACATTTACAGTTAATACGCCTCCTGTATTAGCACCAACAAGCAGTAACTCTTTAATTTGTGTAGGACAAACAGCAACGTTAACCGCAACCGGTGCTTTAACTTATACATGGAGTACGTCTGCAAATACAGCCGCTATTGTTGAATCACCAACGTTAACCACTACATATACGGTCTCAGGTACAGATGCAAATGGTTGTACAAATACAGATACAATTACTCAGTATGTATCACCTTGTACGGGAATTGTTGGTTTAAATTCTACTGAAGAAATCATCAATGTTTATCCTAATCCAAGTAACGGAATGTTTACACTAATGCTTACAAGAGAATCAAAGCTAATTGTAACAGATGTAATGGGTAAATTAATTTATAAGGCTAATTTAACAGAAGGTAAACATAATTTAGATTTAACCGAAAACGCTAATGGTGTTTACTTCGTGAGAGTAGAGTATAACAATGCATCGCGAAGCATTAAATTGATTAAGCAATAAGTAATTGTTGTTTTATAATAAAATTAAAAGAGGCAGTTTTACTGCCTCTTTTTTTGTCATTAGCTTTCTGAAGTTAAATCAAAAATAAGAATACGATTATGGCGCATTAGTTCAAGCTTTTTTAATATTAATTTAATTATTTCCATTCCCAATTATTATTTAAACAGTATTCTATCTTTAAATCTGAGGCAAGTCCTTTTAAATACTCTTTTAGGTTGATGATATCCGGAATTCTTTCTTTTGGTAATATGAATGATTGACCACTCTTAAGTTTTATGTAAATGGCTGCCGGAATTTCGTGTATAACTGCGACTTCAGTTGTTAATACTTTACCTTCACTTCCATCATCTTTTGCAATTATAAAATCACGATTTATTTCAATAGTTACACTTTTATTAAATCTGTTTTTATGATTTTCGTTTATGAATAGCTGATAGTGTTTAAAATAACGTTTACTTTCCCAGTAGGGATAAAGAAAAAACCACCCTAACGCCACTACTAGAAATATAAACGATACTGTATAGTTTGCACTAAAAAATATTAATGTAGCAAATACTAAATAAATAAGAGGTACAATGATTTTGTTTCTTCTTCTTCTGTTTATAATATGTTGCGATTTTGATGCAGAAAAAAGTTGATGAGTTAAATAGTCTTTTTCATCTAATGTAAATGTTAACGTCATATGTCTAATTGTTATATCAAGATAATAGTATAGTTAGCAGTTTGCTGGAATAAAAAAATCCCTCTGTCAGGAGGGATTTAAACGTAGTTAATATTTGTTACTTACTTGAGTTAATAATCTTAATTTCAGATTCACCTAATACTTTTAAAGCGGTACGACGATTCTTTTGGTGAGCTGCTTCCCATTCTTCGCTCTTTGGTGTCATTTTTTTAATTTCCGCTTCAGTTACTAATGGGTTTGTTTCTCCCCAGCCTTTTGAAACTAAGCGCTCCGCTTTAATACCTTTTGAAATAACATAATCAACGCAAGATTGAGCCCTTGCGATAGAAAGCTTTAAGTTATAGGCATCACTACCACGACTATCTGTATTTGCCTCAATAGAAACTTTCAAGTTGTCGTTTAGGTTTAATAAGTCAACTAACTTATCTAAGTTCTCCATTCCTTTCGGACGAAGTTTAGCGGAGTTAAAGTCGTATTCGATTCCATCAATGGCAATTTCTCCTGCAGGAATTTTATTTAAAAAGAAATCTTGTTGAAATACTTGTGATGTTGTTTTGTCTAGTGTATTTAAGCTTCCTGCGTCACCAAAATATTTATTTTTTTGTGCTTTTAAAAAGTATTCCATCTTAGGTTTTAATTCTACAGAATAATTACCTTGGTCGTCAGTTGCCACATAAATCGGCTCATCAACACCATGCGCGTCAATAATACTTACTAACGCTTCTTTTAACGGTTCGTTAGTTTGCGCATCAAACACAATACCTTCTAAGCTAAACTTAATTGGCTTGTTCATGAATTCAAAAATCTTGTAACAGTTTCCTCCCGGACAATCTTCACGATCACTGGCAAAAAATCCTGTACCGCTAATTCTGTCTAAAATAAAATACGCGTCATCTTTACTTGAGTTAAATGGTGCATTCAAGTTTTGAGGGAACGCAAATAAACCGTCTGTTGAATTATAATCACATTTAAAAATATCTAAACCACCTAGTCCCGGTAAACCATTAGAACTAAAATATAATGTACCACTCACAGCATGAATGAATGGAGTTACTTCATCACCTGAAGTATTAAACGGAGCACCTAAATTTTTTGGAGCACCTGTTACACCATTCTCATCAATAGTAGATACCCAAATATCATAACCTCCCATACCACCCGGACGATTAGAAGAGAAGTAAAGTAATTTACCATCCGGACTTAAACACGGTTGCATGGTACGATAACCCGGCATGTTAATGTTATCTGCCAGTTTCATTCCTTGGAAAAACATAGTTCCGTTTGATTTTGATTTGTAAATGAATGCTTCCTTAGGATTTACATCATTCCAGCGTGTATAATAGATTGAGCCATCTTCACTGTAGAAAGCAGCGCCTTCATGCGCGTCAGTATTAACAGGTCCTCTAAAGTTAACTGCAGGTGACCAGGTAGTGTCTGTCTTTTCCGTATAATATAAATCACATAAATAAGATGGGTCCTGACGTTTTGGGTCCATCACAATGTTTCCTCGGCGTGCACTCGTAAAAATAATTTTATTTGAAGCTGAGTAGAAAGCAGGAGCAAAGCTTGAATTACCGTTGTTGAAAACAGAAGTATCCATCTTGCTTACTTTAATCTCTCTGCTCACTTTAGCGCTGTCCATTCCCAAATAACAACCCGCTTCTTTTTTGCGCGCAATCTTTACTAATGAGTCATTAGAATTTGGCGAAGAAACAAAGGCTTCAAAGGCTGTTAATGCTTCTTGGTATTTTTTAATATTCATTAACGACAAAGCATAGAAGTAATTGGCATCGGTGTAAATGTTTCTTTCAACACATTTTTTAAAATACAAAGCGGCGTTGTTATAGTCGTTATTGTAAAGGTTAGACAAAGCCAAACGATGCAGAACATAGTCGTATTTAGATACTTTTTTCGGATCAATGGTTGTAGCACTACCACCTGATTTTTTTGTAGTATCGTTAACAATTGGTGCTTGTTTCACGGGAGTTGTGGCCTGCGTTGATGCTAAAGAGTCTTTTTGTGAAGTTGATGTGCTATCGTTTTTTACGGCCTGAACTTTTTTCTTCTCCTCCTTTGGCATAATACTCAGGTTTACCATTTGAATTTTATATGGCAACACGCGAGATTGATTAACGTTAGTATCGTTAATTACTTTAGAATACATTATTGCGGCGTTAGCAAAATCGCGCTGATTATAAAATTTATCGGCCGCCTCAATTTTTGCAAAATTAGATTGAGAGAAGGATTCAATAAAAAATAAACCTGTAAGCAACAGGATTAAATAGGATGTTTTTGTATTCATAAAATTATAATCGCGGACAATGTTTAATGGTTTCAACTTTTTCTTTCGCTAACAGGTATGTGAATGCAATCTCCATTGCTCCACGGGTTTTTGTGGCAGTTTTTAAGGTAGAAGTATTAAAGTCGTAACCGAATTTTAAAATGTAATTTTCTTTTCTAACACCAATACTTGCAATGCTGGCATCCCTAGCACGGAAAACGTAACCTGCCAATAAATACAATTTACCTTGTTTTAAATAATAACCTCCGTCAACAGCATACGTTTGCTCAAAAGCTTTACCTT
>CAYQDP010000291.1:0-4190 GCA_964416235.1 uncultured Flavobacteriaceae bacterium
CACGTTACATAATGGCAAAAAAAGAATTTGAGACTTGCATGAATGCCGGTGATAAAAAAAAGGCAATTGATGAGTTTTGGTTAGATTTAGGAGGAAGTCAGGAACGCGCCAAAACATTATTGAAGCGTTATTATACACGTGTTACCGACGCCAATAAATTATTCACCTCTTATTTACCGGGATGGAAAACCGACCGCGGCATGATTTACATTGTATTTGGAGCACCTAATAACATGTATAAATTCAATGGTGGCGAAACTTGGGTTTATGGCGAAGAAACACAGAGCTATGCTGTAAGATTTCATTTTAAAAAAGTAATCAATCCGTTCAGTGATAATGATTATGTAATGGAACGTAACGAGAATTACAAAGAAGCCTGGTATAGAGCCGTTGACTATTGGAGACAAGGTCACATTTACATTGATAACTAGATTTTTAGATTTTTTATCATTTCAAGATTTGCTATTAACTTATTAAATTCTAACTTTAACAAACAAAAATTATCCATATGAAGAACCTATTTCTATCTATTTTAACATTTGCTACTATTGGCGTTATTGCGCAGCCTTCAAAAAACAAAGGCATGAGCATTGCTCCTACTTTTGGTCCGGGATATTATATCAGTCTTAAAGGTGATACCGTTAAAGGAGAAGTACGTAACAACATGGATAATGAATCGGATTACGCTAATTCATTTTGGTTTCGTAAGGCTGCAAATAGTAAGCCAATGGAATTAAACTCAAAAAAAGCCAAGGGTTACGGTGTCGATGACAAGCATTTTTCAAGTTTAAAAATGGACGATAAAGATGTTTATATTAAATATTTAGAACAAGGTCGCTTAAATTTATTTGAATACGCCTACATGACTAAAGAAGGTTCTAAAGCTGTTTATTTGATTGTTGATAGCCGTGCTACCGAAGAAGATAAAACCGGAACACATTTCATGATTCAATTAGATGAAAAACAATTTAAGAAGCAATTGAAACCTTATTTCAAAGATCAACCAATGTTATTAGAACAAGTTGATAAATGGTTTCTAAAAATTGATGAAATCCGCAAAGCCGTTAAGGAATTTAACGGAATGTATCCTTAAAACATTTTTAAAAACCCGTCGATTTGACGGTTAATTACTGTTTTGGTCTCCTCGTTATTCGGAGTTCCTTCTGCAAATATTTTATCTATTTGAGAAATCGGTAATTTATTGTGATAAACATGCATTTTCAGGTAATTGAGAACACCGGTTAAATGATCCATGCCTCTTAAATTTCCTGCTCTTCCTCCGGCAACACCGGTTATACACGCAAATTTATTATCCCAATGTGAAGGATGAACTGTATCTAAAAACAACTTCATGATACCCGGATAACTTCCATTATACTCAGGAATCACAAATAAAAATCCTTGTGAAGGAGTAATAAACTCTGAAATTAGTGATTGAAGTTTTGAATTATCTTTGTTAAAATAATCAGAAAGTGAAATCACATCCTCTAATTCCCTAAGCGAAAGCACCTTAACATCCGCACCCTTCTCGAGTAATAGATTTTTATAGTAATTTCCAACCTTTTCGGTATAAGAATTCCTGCGGTTTGTGCCGCAAATTATGGTGATTTTCTTCATTAGTTTTTATTAACAGTGAGTCTAAAAACTAGGCTGTATTGTTAAAAAATAAGCCCTGCTCTGCTCCCTTATTAGTTTAACTTTACACAAATATCAGATTTTTATTTCATTTATGAACATTACGTACTATGGCCACTCGTGTTTTGGTGTTGAAGTTAACGGCAAACACTTGCTTTTCGACCCTTTTATCAGTCCTAATGAGTTGGCTAAGAACATTAACGTAAATACCGTAAAAGCTGACTATATTCTTATCAGTCACGGACATGAAGATCATATTGCAGATGCAGTTGCCATTGCAAAACGTACGCAGGCAAAAGTTATCTGTAATTGGGAAATTTATGTGTGGTTAAGCAAACAGGGCGTTGAGAATATCCACCCCATGAACATCGGCGGTAAAATCAAATTGGATTTTGGAAACGTGAAATGTGTGAATGCC
The DNA here is from genome assembly GCA_964416235.1 of uncultured Flavobacteriaceae bacterium. Classification (GTDB taxonomy): domain Bacteria; phylum Bacteroidota; class Bacteroidia; order B-17B0; family Aurantibacillaceae; genus JAHEYG01. The sequence goes on from CAYQDP010000291.1 coordinate 2,054, forward strand.
GTTCACAGCAGCAGCTTACCTGATGGTTCTAACGGTGGGAACCCGATGGGATTTGTGGTTGAAAGCAATGAAGGCAATTTTTACTACGCCGGAGATACAGCTCTTACTTACGACATGAAACTGATAGGTGATTACAGAAAAATTAATTTCGCGTTTTTACCGATTGGCGACAATTTCACAATGGGCGTCGACAATGCCATTATTGCTTGTGATTTCATTAATTGCAAAGACATCATTGGTATGCACTACGACACTTTCGGATTTATAAAAATCAATCAGGAAGAGGCCTTACAAAAATTTAATCACTCAGGAAAACAATTAACCTTATTAAAAATAGGAGAAACAATACAAAAATAGTTTATAGTTTTTGGTTTATAGTGAGCAAACTATAAACTATCAACTCTAAACCACAAACTTTATACTATGGGAAAAATAATAGCAATAGCAAATCAAAAAGGCGGAGTAGGAAAAACCACTACTGCCATTAATCTTGCGGCCAGCTTAGCTGTACTCGAGTACAAAACTTTATTGGTAGATGCAGACCCTCAATCCAACGCTACTTCAGGTGTAGGCATTGATCCTAAAAATGTAAACGCAGGTTTATACGAGTGCATCATTGATAGCATGCATCCAAAAGATGTGATTATGAAAACAGATACTCCAAATCTGTTTCTATTGCCTACCAATGCCGATTTAGTGGGTGTTGAATTGGAACTCGTGAACTTAAGCAACCGCGAGTACATGATGAAAAAGGCTTTGGAAAAAATCAAAGACAAATACGATTTCATCATCATCGATTGCTGTCCATCACTCGGACTAACGGTTATCAACTCGCTCTCAGCAGCTGATAGTGTTATCATTCCGGTGCAGTGTGAATATTTTGCATTGGAAGGAATGGGCAAATTATTACAAACCATTAAGATTGTTCAAACACACTTAAATCCTAATTTGGACATTGAAGGTGTGTTGTTAACTATGTACGACGGACGTTTACGTTTAGCTAACCAAGTGGTGGAAGAAGTAAAAACACACTTCCAAAACATGGTGTTCAATACACTCATTATGCGTAACACCAAATTAGCGGAAGCACCAAGCTTTGGAAAAACAATCATTATGCACGATGCCATTGGTAAAGGCTCTGTGAGCTATTTAAACTTAGCGCGTGAAATTTTACAACGTAATGGTTTAACAAAAATCAGCGACGAAGACAGAACCATCGGCTTTGAAGCAACCAATTTACCTGAGACAGAATTAAGTGAAGATATTTAATTAGTTCGGAGTTGAGAGTTTGGAGAGGATTCCATGCTTCGAAAACCAACTACGAACTACAAACAAATTACCATGAGCAACAACAAAAAACCGGCATTAGGAAGAGGATTAAGCGCATTATTGGAAAATGCCAAAACCGATATTACTACCAAACAAGTTGGAGAGAATGCTCCTATCGTTGGTTCGGTATCGATGATTAAAATTAAAAACATCGAAACGAATCCGTTTCAACCGCGCACTAACTTTGAAGAATTGGCGTTACAAGAACTTTCTGATTCCATTAAACAACATGGCATCATTCAGCCTTTAACATTACGTAAGTTAGGTTACGACCGTTACCAGTTAATTTCAGGTGAGCGTCGTTTCCGTGCTTCACAAATGGCAGGCTTAACAGAAGTTCCGGCTTATATCCGCGTGGCGGATGATCAAGCGATGTTAGAAATGGCACTCGTTGAAAACATTCAGCGCGAAGATTTAGACCCGATTGAAGTAGCACTTTCTTACAAACGTTTGATTGACGAATGTAATCTAACTCAGGAAGCATTAAGTGAGAAAGTAGGCAAGCAACGTTCAACCGTAACTAACTTTTTACGTTTATTAAAATTACCTGCACCCATTCAAAAATCATTGCGCGACCGTGAAATCACCATGGGGCATGCGAAAGCTCTCATCAACATTGATAATGAAGACCGTCAGCTCGCCATTTTTGCTTTAGCCTTAGAACAAGAGTTATCGGTTCGTCAGATTGAAGATATCGCGCGCGGTGAAAAAATTAAATTCACACCAAAAGTTACACGCGTTGAAAAACCATTAAGCTTAGAAGATAAAGACATTGAGAAAAAACTACAAAAGATTTTCAATAAGTCGT
>CAYQDP010000292.1:0-4155 GCA_964416235.1 uncultured Flavobacteriaceae bacterium
ATGATTTCCAGTCCGTTTTTTTGGCCATTTTTATAAGAAGTTTCGTTTTTTAAATCGCCATTGGGCCAGTATTCGCGCCACACGCCTTGTTTTTGATTGTTAAGGTCGATGATGTTTACGGTGTCCAGATCCTGAACTTCATACTTCAGGTATTGCGCATTGGTTTGAGAAACGGCGCAAATAAGTATAAAAAACAGATATAAGCGAACTGCCATATTGCTAATAAAATTGCTTAATTTTGTGTTCATTAGCAAATAATATGCTCGAAAAGATAAATAACCTGCTTTTAGAAGTAGAACAGCTTGCGGTTAGCACCAAGGAACAGGTTGAAGAATACCGTATTAAATGGCTTAGCAAAAAAGGACAAATTACTGTTTTGTTTGACGAGTTTAAAACAGTGAGTCCGGAGTTGAAGCGTGAGATGGGGCAAAAACTAAACGAATTAAAGGTAAAAGCGCAAGAGAAAATTAATGCTCTAAAAGAAAAGTTTGAAGCGGCTGAAGATTCAGGAAAGGGCGGAGCTATTGACTTAACATTGCCCGGCGATCCGAATGTATTATTAGGTTCTCGTCATCCGTTAAGCATCGTTAAAAACGAAATCATAAGTATATTTTCTAAAATTGGTTTTACGGTAAGTGAAGGAAGGGAAATTGAAGATGACTGGCATAATTTTACCGCTTTAAATACACCGGAGAATCATCCGGCACGCGACATGCAGGATACGTTTTACGTGAACATTAATCCGGAGATGGTATTACGTACGCAAACTTCCAGTGTGCAAGTGCATATTATGGAGAAGCAAAAACCACCAATTCGTACTATTTCTCCAGGAAGAGTGTATCGAAATGAAGCTATCAGCGCGCGTGCGCATTGTCAGTTTCATCAGGTAGAGGGTTTATACATTGATACAAATGTTTCATTTGCTGATTTGAAACAAACTCTTTTATATTTTGCACAGGAGATGTTTGGTGCCGATACTAAAATCCGCTTGCGTCCTAGTTATTTTCCGTTTACAGAACCGAGCGCAGAGGTGGATATCAGCTGTACATTGTGTAAAGGCAAGGGCTGTAATGTATGTAAGTATAGTGGATGGGTTGAGATTTTAGGTTGTGGAATGGTAGACCCGCAAGTGCTAGAAAATTGCGGAATTGACAGTAATAAATACAAAGGTTTTGCATTCGGAATGGGAATTGAACGTATAACCATGTTGAAATATCAAGTGAAAGATTTACGATTGTTTTTTGAAAACGATGTTCGTTTCTTAAAGCAATTTACATCGGCTTAAATGGATAGGCTAGACAGGATAAGCATGTTGCAAAACATGTTGGTGAACGAACCCAACGATGTTTTTACCAATTACGCATTAGCCCTTGAGTACGTTAGCGAGGCAGATTATAAGAAGGCGGAAGATCAATTTTTAAAAGTTCTGGAAATTGACAGAAAGTATTTGCCTTGTTATTATCAACTCGGACAATTAAAAGGGAAAACAAACGAGACAGATATAGCTTTAGAGTTTTACAGGAAGGGATTGGAGTTAGCAAAGGAGCAAAGAAACAATAAAGCCATAAATGAGATAAACGAAGCAATTTGGATGTTGGAAGATTAAGACAAGAGAATTAGATGGAATTAAAATTTGACATAATAGAAATACTAAAAGTAACCATGGTGTTATTTGCGGTAATTGATGTGATTGGTTCAATTCCTGTTATTTTGACTTTAAAACAACGTAACGGACAAATTGAAGCAGCGAAAGCGTCGTGGGTTTCCTTAGGAATCATGGTTGTGTTTCTGTTCTTGGGAAATTACATTTTGGATGTGATCGGAATTACTATTGGAGATTTCGCGATTGCAGGTTCTATATTATTATTCATTATTGCCTTTGAAATGATTTTAGGAATTAAAATTTCTAAGGATGAAATGAACAGTTCTGCTTCTGTAGTTCCATTAGCATTTCCACTCATTGCAGGAACGGGTACTTTAAGTACTTTGCTTTCTATTCGCGCTGAATACAACATTGTTTCTATTTTGATTGCCATTGTTATTAATGTTGTTGTTGTGTATTTCGTTTTGCGCTATCTTAATTTGGTAGAAAGAGCTTTGGGTCCGAGTGGTATTGCAATCCTAAAAAAGGTATTCGGAATTATTTTATTGGCACTAGCTATTAAGTTATTCCGTAAATACACAGGTTTATAATGCGAGGTATTTATACCATATTATTGCTGCTCGCCTCCAACACCTTTATGACCATTGCCTGGTACGGTCATCTCCGTTTTAAGGATATTTCATTCTTAAAAAACACCGGATTAATGGGTGCGGTATTAATAAGCTGGGGAATTGCTTTAATTGAATATTTATTAATGGTGCCGGCTAATCGTCTAGGCAGTAATGTTACAGGTGGACCCTTTAATATGTGGCAATTAAAGATTATTCAGGAGGTAATTTCCATAAGTATTTTTGTGATTTTCACCCTTGTTTTCTTTAAGCACGATACACTTAAATGGAATCACATTGTTGGTTTTGGTTTCTTGATAGCTTCATTGTTTTTCTTCTTTAAAAAGTAACTCCTTTTAAGGTTTTATTTTCACATCTTATTTATTATATTTGATAAGATGAAATTTATTTTCAAACTAGCCTTCCTGATTGTTTTATTCTGCAGCCAATTAATGGCTCAGGACAATGTTGTAATTCCCAAAACCGACCCTTCACTTTGTTTTACTGAAAATTTGGGTCAGTGGGATTCGAAGATATTGTACCGCTCCAAATTTTCGGGAGGAACTTTGTACATGGAGCCTAACGGTATGACTTATGCTTTCTTTGATAAAAAGCAACGGGCGAGCATACACTTAGGAGGATTGGGTTCTACAAAAGATGCGAAGTTAAAGGCGCATTGTATAAAGCTTGAGTTTTTAGGATGCAATTCAAATTTCATTAACCAACACGAAGATGAAGGCGTGTTTTATGAAAACTTTTATCAAGGCAGCGATCGGTCTAGGTGGAGAAGTAATGTAAAAAACTACCACAAAGTTTGGTATAGGAATATTTACAACAACATCGATTACGAAGCTATTACTTCAATCAAGGGGATAAAGTATAATTTCTATGTAAAACCAAATGCCAATCCTGAACTAATTAAACTTAAATACAGCGGTGCTAAAAAAATCAGGTTAGTGAAAAATGAATTAATGATTATCACTAGTATTGATTCCATTATAGAAAAGGCGCCTTACGCTTATCAAAACATAAAGGGAAGAATAGTTGAAGTGCCCTGCAAATACGCTTTGAAGGATAATGTTGTTTCTTTCGAATTCCCTGAAGGTTATGATAAGAACTATGAATTGGTAATTGATCCCATTCTTGTGTTCGCAGCTCAATCCGGTTCTCTGGCAGATAATTTTGGCATGACTGCTACTTATGATAATAATGGAAATTTATATACAGGCGGAACTGTTTTTGATAACGGATATCCAACATCGCCTGGCGCATATGATATAACGTTCTCCGGACCTCCGGCATTTGGAAACACGGATGTTGTTGTTACAAAGTTTAATGCTACAGGAACAACTTTGTTATTCTCAACTTATCTTGGAGGTTCTGGAAGTGAAATTGTAACCAGTCTTATAGTTGATCAAAACAATAACCTTTTCCTTTATGGCGCAACCGGATCTGCTAATTTCCCAACTACCGCAGGAGCTTATGATAATACATTTAATGGAGGAAATTATTTGTTTTTCATGTTTAATGGAACGGAATTTACGAATGGAACAGATATTTTTGTTTCTAAATTTAATCCAACCGGAACTACTTTAATGGGTTCAACTTACGTAGGTGGAAGTGATAATGACGGTGTAAATTATACCAATGCTGTTATTACTTATACGGTCGCGTATTCAGGTACAGTTACTCCGGGCGGACCAACCTCCACACAGCCTTGTGTTCCTACAGGAGGTAACTTTACCCTAAATGAACATAAAGCAGATTCTTTGCAGTTTAATTATGGTGATCAATACCGTGGAGAAATCCAATTGGATAAAAATGGAAACGTATATATTGCCAGTTCAACGCGCTCATCTAATTTTCCAGTAGTTGGTGGATTTGACAACTCTTTAGGTGGAAAACAAGATGCTGTGGTTTTAAAATTCAATCCTAATTTAACAG
>CAYQDP010000293.1:0-4114 GCA_964416235.1 uncultured Flavobacteriaceae bacterium
GGGTTTAATAATTTCTTAACTCCCTCAATTAATTCCTGATAAGGAAGTGTTTCGGCATGTCGTGCTGTTGAACGATTACTATCGCTGCTTTTTAAGGAGCCGATAAAATATGGGGGGTTGGTAACAATTAAATCGAATTTCTCATCTGCGCTTACTGCAAATTCCTGAAGCGAAGTGTGTATTGCTGTTAATCGCTCGTTAAATTTACTTTCCTTAAAGTTGATTGAGGCTTGCTTAATGGCAGCGGGATCAATATCTATAGCTGTAATTTTTGCGAATGTTGTTTTTTGGGCCAACATTAATGCGATTACACCGGTACCTGTACCGATGTCTAATATACTTTTAGAGCCATTTGGAAATACCCATGCTCCCAATAAAACTGCATCTGTGCCCACTTTCATGGCGCACTTGTCTTGTTGTATTACAAATTGCTTAAAAGCAAATGTTGAACCGGACATAAATGCATTTTAAATTGTTCGGTTATCGGTTTACAGAATTCCCTAAAGCTCTTCCATAGCCCGGGCTGGTATTATAGCGTAAAGTAACTTCTAGTCCGCCTTTTAATTTAGAAGCAGGAGTCAATTGCGAAATGTTAACATCGTAAGCAACACCAATTGCGTATTTAGACTTTTGAAATAATAAAGTTGGGATAACTGCATCTTTCAAACGATAATACACACCAAATGAAAGTGAACTTGCTTTTTTCACATTGGTATAAGTTGCCTGATCTTCGATAATGTACTTTAAAATGAAACCTAATGTGGTTTCTGTATTTGGACCTTGTTTCATGTAAAGGATACTTGGCACTAACGCTAAAGCAGCAGACTTAATGCCATAATCTAAATTGGCGTGAAAAATATACTTCGTATGTAAACGCTCACTTGATTCGAAGAAAGAATTTTTTGGTTGTTGAAAGTGAAATGCTGAAAAACCAATATCACACTTAGCACCATCTTGCGCACTTATGTATCTTTCACTTTTTGCATAATGGAAATTTACTCCACCACCAATATCATAAGTTGTGATTGCACTTCTTGGAGTAGACTCACCACTTGGTAATGAAGGATCATAAGCGTAACCGTCGTATTGACTATCCCAACGCAATGAATTAATGTTAATGGTGCGATAAACCATGCCGGCTTGTAAACCACCTGATAGCTTACTGAATTTTGATGATTTTGTAACAAAACAAACACCAATACTTGGCATTAGAGAACCCAATTTCGCATCGCCTGCTTTATCGCTATTAATATTTAACGCCAGACCGATATAATTTTTCTTCAACTTAAGATGACGAATAGCTTGCTCAAAACTTACTCCGTAAGTTGTATAGGCTTTCGCTACACTTCCCCATTGGGTACGATAATTCCCAATAACTCGTGTATCGTAGGCTGTTGTGATTAATGCCGGATTAACGTTTACGGGTGCTTCGCTATACATAGAAAAATGTATGTCCTGAGCAAACGATACATTAACGGCCAATAATGCACCTAAGAAACTTGAAATTTTAATTATTCTATTCATAAAAGTTTACCGTATTAAAGTAACATTTCCTTTGAGGTTAAACGGAGCATTATTGACCGTTGTTCCCTGCAATCTGTAAACAAATACACCGGTATTTAATGGTTCGCTATTAAATGTTCCATCCCAACCTAAATCTTTATTGCTCGATTCAAATACTTTTTCACCCCAACGATTAAATATTTGGAAGGTAAAATTCGCTAAACATTTACCCCTGACGTACAAGACGTCATTGACCCCGTCGTTATTAGGTGAGAAGGCATTGGGGACAAACATCTCACCGCAATCATCCAGAACACAGACCGTGAGCGTATCGTTGTATTTGCAATTTTTACTGTTGTAACCCGTGACCACATATTTGGTTGTTACAGTAGGTGACGCAATTGGATTAGATAAGATGAGTGGATTACAATTACTAGGATAACCATCCGGACAAGCTAAAGAACCATCATTTGGATACCATTTATAGTACAAGGCTTGTATTCCGTATAACTGAACGGATTGTCCGAAACGTATACAAGTATCCCGTAAACCTTGTGTATTAGGCGTATCTACAACGTGAATGATTTTTGTTTTCACGATACTATCGTAACCATAAGGATTTGTTACCGCTAAACTAACGGTGTAGTCACCGGGTACATTATAACAAATAGTTGGGAAAGGCGTTGATGTTGTATCAGGACTTCCGCCCGGTGAATACCATTTTACAATTTGCGGTTCACCACCACATGAAGTATTTATGAACGAAACGCAGCCTTTGGTACAAATGGTATCATTCGCAACTGCGGTAGTAAAGTTAGCGACGGGTGGAAAACAGTTTATAACGCTCATGGTGACTGTATCAACATTACTCTTACAACCTTGTAAAGTAGCATATGAAACAGTACATGAATAAGTGATTAAATAATTTTGTGTACAAACGGACATTGCCGGAATTGCAAGAACAGATGCAGAATTAGGAGAAGTTACAATACTTGATGAAGGGGTCCATGTATAACTGTAAGACATACCAAGCGGTGGTGTTGAAGTAGCAACTGATAATGTTGCAGTTTGATTACCGCAAATTGTATTTGTTACAATAGCATTTGTATTGGTAAGTAAAGAAACTGTTGCAGTAGGGACAGGAACTACGGTTAATGTAATTACTCGCGGCATTGATAAACATCCCAAAGCAGTTTGTCCTGTTACAGTATAAGTTGTGGTAATAGTAGGAGAAGCGGTAACCGTTGAACCTGTAAAATTATTTAATGTAAATGACGGTGTCCAAGTATAAGTTCCGCCGGTACCAGCACCTGATGCTGTGTAAGTAAATGAACTTCCTAAACAAATTGTTGTATTAGTTGGAGTAACTGTAAGAACCGGAGCAGAAACAACTGAAAGAGTAACCACAGCTTGTCCGGTACATGTACCAGTTGAACCCAGAACTGTATAAGATGTGGTTGTACTTGGAGTGGCAACAACAACAGGACCGAAACCACTGCTTAAGCTTGACGAAGGCGACCAAACATAATTACTCGCACCGAATGCGCTTAAGTTAACTCCACCTGCGCCCACACAGGTTGTAGCAGTAATAGGAGAAACAGAAACAGAAAGCGGAGCTCCAATTACCATACTAATGTTAGCTGTTCCTGTACAACCTGTTGTAGGATCAACACCAATGATAGTATATGCAGTATTAACTGTTGGAGAAGAAACAACTGCAGAACCTGTAGTTGAACTTAATCCTGTTCCTGGCGTCCAGGTATAAAGACCCGCTGCTCCTGCACCGGTTGCAGTTAAAGTTGAGCTGCCACCAGGACAAGTTGTAAATGATGGTGACGCGGCTACAGAAACAACCATTGCAGGATTAACGACTAAACTTACAACCGCGGTTCCAAAACAACCACCCGTGCTTCCTACAACAGTGTAATTCGTACTTGTACTCGGGTTAGCCGTAACAGGTGAACCATTGGCGCTACTTAACGAACCACTAGGACTCCAAGTATAGGAAGTTCCTCCGGAAGCTGTTAATGTTGAGCTATTACCAACGCAAATTGTAGCAGGATTTGGAGTAGCTGTAATTGTAGGCGTTGTATTTACCGTTACAACCTGACTTACAGAAGCAGTATTAGTACCTCCCGCAGTTGCAGTAACTGAAATAGTAAATGTACCTGCTGTTGCAAAGTTAATTGAGGTAACAGAAGCGTTAGGAGAACCAATAACCGGTCCTGCAGGTGTTGAAGTCCAAGTATAACCAACAATTGCTGTAGTACCCGGTGTAACGGCACAAGTTGTAGTTAATGCTACTCCCGAGCATAATGGCGAAGGAATAGCAAAATTGGGAGTAAAAGTGGCTTGCGAGAATGATAAAAATGAGGCAAATACTAAAAATAAAACGTAGAAAAATCTTTTCATATTTTAGGTTATTATATCTAAATCTAAGTTAGCTAAACAAATTTTAGTTTGAGCTTTTCTCACTCAATACATCTGTAAATTCACTAATTGGTAAAGATAAGTATAATGTACTAGATATAAAAATGAATACAGTACAACTATTAACAAGCCTTTCTTAATTTTCTGAAACGTTTAAAAAATACATTTTTTAAAGTTCAAT
>CAYQDP010000294.1:0-4112 GCA_964416235.1 uncultured Flavobacteriaceae bacterium
CAAGAATATGATCAAATAGTTTGCATGGGAGAAATAATTTCGACAAAAATTGTTTCCGCTTATTTAAATGAAATTGGTATAAAGAATGTTTGGATGGATGCGCGTGGAATAATTCAAACAGACAATACATACAGGGAAGGGAAAGTTAATTATGAATTAAGCGAATCGTTGGTGAAGTCACAGTTAATGCCGCTATTCGACAACAGTAAGATTGTAATCACTCAGGGATTTATTGGAGGTACATCTGAAAATTTCACGACCACATTAGGACGAGAAGGTTCTGATTATACAGCTGCATTATTGGCTTATTTCACCAACGCAGAAAGCGTAACTATTTGGAAAGATGTGGACGGAGTATTGAATGCAGATCCGAAATGGTTTAAGAACACAAAAAAAATAGATGAGTTAAGTTATTACGATGCAATTGAGCTCACATATTACGGTGCAACTGTAATTCATCCTAAAACAATCAAGCCTCTGCAGAATAAAAATATTCCCCTGTATGTAAAATCATTTATCAATCCTGATAAGAGTGGAACAATAATTCATGATGGCGGAAAGCGATTACCTATACCTGGATATATTTTTAAAGTCAATCAAATGCTGATTTCTATACAGCCAAAAGATTTTTCATTTATTGCGGAAGATAATTTAAGTTTCATATTCGAATTATTTTCAAAGTATGGTGTGAAAATTCACGTGATGCAAAACTCAGCAATCAATTTTACGGTTTGTACAGATTTTGATGAGCAAAAAACGGCCCCGCTTATCGAGGAATTACAAAAGCAATTTAAAGTATTGTATAATACCGGGGTTGAGCTACTAACTATCCGTAATTACGACCAGGAAACCATAAATAAACTCACTGAAAAGAAGAATATACTCCTCGAATTAAAATCCCGAAACACTGCTCAGTTAGTAATGACTGATAGTCAGTAAGTTAAAGAGTGCTTTGATTGGCTAATCTTTTTAACAAAAAATAGGGGCTCAGGTTTGTTTTTTAAAATTCTTTAACTAATTTAGTGCCCTAAGTATATTCAGCATAAAGTGCTGATTTAAAATTTAAACCAATAAAAAAATGAAAAAACTATTTACTAAAGTTGTAGTAGCAGTAGCTGGCTTTTCAAGTGTTTTAATGGCTCAGCAAGATCCTCAATTCACTCAGTTCATGCATAGCAAGTTAATCTATAACCCGGGTTATGCAGGAACAAGTAATGCCATTTGTGCAAATGTTTTGTATCGCAAGCAATGGGTTAATTTCCCTGGCGCTCCTTCTACAGGATTATTAAGTGCAGATATGCGTGTTATTCCGGCTTTAGGTGTTGGTATTAATTTTATGAATGATGCTATTGGGGCAGATAAAACAAACTTCTTCCGCGTAGCAGCAGCTTATAATAAAGAAATGATGGGTGGTACTTTAGGTGCCGGTATCGATGTTGGTATTTTGCAAAAATCAATTAATAATAATTGGATTGCTCCTGAGCCTGGAAAGGCTGATTCTTATATCCCTGGTTATTCAGCTACATCAGGTGGTACAGCAAATCCCGGTTTAAATAAAGTTACTTACGACTTAGGTTTTGGTTTATATTTTCATATCCCTGGTAAAATGTATGTAGGTTTATCATCTACTCACTTACCGGCTCAAACTTTAAAAGGTGGCGATAAAATTACTTTTGAAATGGCTCGTCACTATTATGTAATTGGTGGTTATACTTTCCCAATCAACCCACGTAACGATGTTAGCGCAAACGTTAAAGTGAAGTCTGATGCAGCTACTACGCAGTTAGACGTTAACTTAACTTATGAGTACGATAAATTCATCTGGTTAGGTGTTACTTACCGTATGGAAGATGCTATCGCTCCAATGTTAGGCGCAAGATTGTTAAAAGATAAGTCATTAAAAATTGGGTACTCATATGACCTTCCGATGTCAAAAATCAAAGGTCATACATCTGGTACTCACGAGATTATGTTAGGTTATTGTATGGTTAAAAAAGCCCCAAAACCTACCGTACATGGTAACGTTCGATTCTTGGAATAATAAAAATTGTAACCTTTTCAAAAATCTTACGTTAAAACCACTTTACCAGACTTTTTGTTATATTTGTTCAAAACTTGTTAATAACACGAAAGTGTAACTAAATTCTGGTAAAAAGGTTATAAACTAAAACAACAATTATGAAAAAACTATTGGTATTAGCTTCATTTGTTGCGGTCGTTGCCGGTTGTAATAAGAAAACCGGTGAGTTGGTTGGTGTTGGAGGCCGCGAACCCTGGTATCAGCCCGATCCTTACGGTACCTTGTACATCCCAATGGGTAGCTATCACATGGGTCCAAGTGACGAAGAAGTTACTATGGCTCATACTGCCAAATCTAAAATGGTTTCGGTTCAGGCGTTCTATATTGATGATTCCGAAATCTCCAATAATGAGTATCGTCAATTTGTTTATTGGGTACGTGACTCTATCGCTCGTAAACTATTAGCTTTTGGTTCTAACCCTGAAGCTGAAGATTTCCAAATCTCTCAGGAAGACTTCTTAGAAGTATGGCCTATATATAAAGGTGATAACAATTTGCAGGATCCTTATATTAACTGGGAAAAGCGTATCAACTGGGATAGCCCTGATGAAGATTACCGTGCCGATTTACAGCCTTTATATTTACCGGAAGTAGAACGTTTCTATAACCGTAAGGAAATCGATACTCGTAAATTAAATTACGAATACTATCGTATCGATATCCGTTTAGCAGCTTCTAAGTCTAACCGTTTCCGTCCTCAAAAGTCACCTGATATTCAGGATGCGGCTCATGAGTATAAGAAAGCTGATTATATTAATGGTGTTGTATTAAATGATGGTCAGAATGGTGCTCCTGGTTCTCCTTCAACTCCAGTAGGTGATCCTGGTAAGGACCCAAAAACTTTAGGTACTTATAATGTATCTGATCAGGTTTCAGTAGGTCAAGGTAATTATGTTCCTCGCGAACGTAAAGGTGTTGACCGTTCTGTATTCATTATTAAGGATATCATTAACGTTTACCCTGATACTTTAGCTTGGGTTCACGATTATACTTATTCATTTAATGAGCCAATGACTAACATGTACTTCTGGCATCCGGCTTACGATCAATACCCTGTTGTTGGTGTAACTTGGAAACAAGCTCGTGCATTTTCTATCTGGCGTTCATTATTATTAAATAATTTCTTAATTGGAACTGGTCAGTCTATCGTTAACGACTTCCGTTTACCAACTGAGAGTGAGTGGGAGAGAGCTGCTCGTGGTGATTTAGATTTATCTCCATATCCTTGGGGTGGTCCTTACTTACGTAACGCTCGCGGATGTTTCTTAGGTAACTTTAAACCTATGCGTGGTTCTTATATTGATGACGGTGGTTTCCACTCGGTATACATCTACTCTTATAACCCTAACGATTTCGGTTTATATTGTATGGCAGGAAACGTGTCGGAGTGGACAAGTAATGCGTTCGATGAATCTGCTTATGATTTCGAACATGACTTGAACCCTGATTACGTATACGAAGCTCAGGATAAAGATGCAAACGTATTAAAGCGTAAAGTTATTCGCGGTGGAAGCTGGAAGGATATTGGTTACTACTTACAAAATTCAACCAGAACTTACGAATATCAGGATACAGCTAAATGTTATATCGGTTTCCGTAACGTAATGACTTACTTAGGTCGTTCAAAGGGTGACGATATTTAATTGAAAAATCAAACACAACATAAACACAAAAAACAAACACAAACAAACAATTACTAACTAACAAACAAACAGAGCTATGAGTCACAAATTACCGAAAGTAACAGGTTTTAAAAGGTTCTTACACCTTTCATCATGTATTGGAGCATCAGTTGTAATCTTAGGTGCTTTATTTAAAATCATGCACTGGCCGGGTGCGTCTGCGATGCTTATCGTAGGTCTTGGTACAGAGGCATTCTTATTCTTATTATTCGCGTCAGATATTCCACATGAGGAATATGATTGGTCATTAGCTTACCCAGAATTATCAGGAATGGGTGCTCATGGTGAAGAAGAGCATGCAGGAAGCGGTTTACCAATAGCTAACCAATTAGATAATTTATTAGAAGAAG
>CAYQDP010000295.1:0-4101 GCA_964416235.1 uncultured Flavobacteriaceae bacterium
AAATATCGTAATGAGGTTTTTCTGAGTTAATGTCAATGTAAGTTACCGGGATTACAGAATTCAAATTTGATTTGGACCAAGCTACATCATCTGAAAAAACGTAAAGGTGAGCCGACTCACAAACGGTTTTCATATAAGAAATAGCCTGATGATAGTATGCTAATGAACAAGTGCCATGAAAAGTATTAGCTTCCTTGTTATTTACATAATCTCCTCGACGAATATGCAAGCTTACAGATGTTGTATTCTTGATTTTTTCCGCTAAAGCAATATTGGCGGCATCCGGCTCTTGTTTAATTGTAAATTCATTTAAGAGAATTTCTCTTATCTCCTGAAAATACAATTCCGATTGCCAAAAACCATTTAAGTAGGTGTTTTTCGGGAAACTATAAAACTCCTTCATAAAGGCGTGTCCGCTTTCGTTGGCAACAATTTTTGAAAACAATATAGGCAGCTTACGCTGTAATGTACTGTGATACTTGTTACGATATAAGGGAAGAAAAGGATTAATATCGCTTTCGGTTGCTATGGCTGCATTAATCTTAAAAACATCCAGCACAAAATGACGTTTGGTATATTTGTTTTGCGGGTCTGCTTCAAGATATGACAAATCCAGTTTTAATTCTGTTTTATGTAAATGAGCCAAACAACGCCCCGCCGCGTATTGAAACATCTGGTTACCCAGTCCACCCATTAATTTTACAATAATCATTTAAAACTGCTCTATTTTAAAATAACGTTTGTTATATCTGCTGTTATACAATCGCCAGATTAATTTTTTAAAAGTTACGTTTTTATCCTTTTGTTTAATAATTTTTTCAAATATTTTTTTCAAATCTTCGTTTAAGTCAGTGAGCGCTTCCAGTTCTTCGATTTTCTTAATATCGAAATCCCTGAAAAAATACTCAAAAAACAATTCGTAATTTTTGGTTGATTCAAGATGCGGTAATAACAATGAAAATAACAAAATATTTTCCTTTAATTCCACATCCCGCGTACCTTTTACCGATTGTGTAACTTGTCCTGGTGCTTCATGCACCGTGCAAATTAATGGTTCATTGATATAAGCAAATTTGCCCTCTTTCAGATAGCGAATGTAAAACTCCACATCCACTAACCATTTAAATCGTGCATCAAAATATTTTTTATTATTCAAAAACAACGTTGCCGAAGGTGCTCCAATTACATTCTTAAAAAACAAAAAGTAAATATCCTTTTGCATTCTTTGTAATTGAACCGCGTTTGGTTTCGCTATTCGTCGCGTATTATCATTCTGATGCCACACTTCAGTATTACAAAACACAAAATCCGCTTTATTTTTCTCTGCTTCACTCACCATTTTTTTCAGACTATCCTCCTTTAAGAAATAATCATCATGATGCATGATTTTAATGTATTTTCCTTTGGCTCTTTCCATGGCAGAATTCCAATTGGCGGGATTACCCAAAGATGGAGAGTTATGATAATATTGTAAAAGAGGATTGTTGTATGATTCTATCAACTTCCTTACCGAATCATCCTTACTATCATCAGTAATAATAACCTCAAAATTATCATAGGTTTGCTTTAATAAAGAATCAATGCACATTTTTAAAAAATATGTTTGCTGATAAGCAGGGATACATATGGAAACAAGAGGTTTCATTTATTGCTGTGACCACACTGTGGTGTTTTTTACAATACTGTTCTTATAAAATTGATTTTCTTCACTCAGCTGTGAACTGTTTTCATACCAAGGCAAATGATGCAAAGAATATTTACCACCCAAACGATAACCTTTACATTCTTCGGCATTACCAAAAGCTAAAGGACGATACAATGCAAATGTTGTATCCACTAAAGCATCGTAAACATTTGTACTCACTTCTTTGCTCCAATATTTCTCTTCTGCTTTTATGACTTCACTTTTCATGTGATAATGCTCCGGTAAATCATCAATTTTTAATGCAGCGCCTGCTTTTTCAATGCGCGTATGACTCTTTAAAACCTTATACAATTGAAAAACCAAATCTTTCGGACAATCCTTATTGGGAACTACATCCGGATCGGTGTATACATAATATTTACTCTTTATTTCATTGAAATAATCACTTTTCCATAAAGCCATGTAACCTAAATTAGCTTTCAAATAAACAACTTTATGCCTTGTGGTTTTGTAATAATCCAACAAAGGCGGGTACGTAGAATTATTATCGAGAATGATAATGTTTGTATACCCACTCTTCTCCAACCATTCTATTAAAGTCTTTAAATAAGTTAATCGATTGTAGTTATTAATGATAACCGGAACATTATAACTGTCCTTCTCACTCAAAAAAACGTTCATAAAAACACGTTGAGCTGAACGACTCATCTTATGAAGGCCTGCCAAAAAACTTTTACGCTTATAATACAACCAATCTTTCATTAACTGAGCTTTGCCTCCTTATATCTTTTGACTTTCGTTTTGAATTTAAACCAAGCATAAGTTAATGGCGAATAATTATCCAACCAGCTTTGCTCACGTTCTTTCTCTTGTAATTGTCTATTCGTATCAGTGCTACCAATTCCTCCGGTGTTAAACACGGTTATAAATTCCTTGATATGCTTATATTTTAATTTATGCTTCAAGATAGTTCGTATAAAAAACTCGTAATCGCCGGTAATTTTATAATTCTCCTTATAGTATCCGTATTTCACAAACACCTCTCGCTTTATAAAGGTGCAAGGATGCCAAAGTGTGGAAATCATAAAGTGATATACGCCGAGTTTATCAGGGGAAATGCCTTTTTCAATTTCTCCATTGTTATTTTCAAGCAACAAATCACCGAAAATAAAATCTTCATTTCCCATTGAGCTTGTCACTTTATGCAATACATTTTCATCCGCGAAATAATCTCCTGAATTCAAAAACAAACAATAATCACCCGTGGCTAATTTGGCTCCCTTATTTTGAGCATTGTAAATTCCTGAATCTTTCTCGGAAACCCATTTCGTAATACGAGAAGCATTTCGTTCAATTAATTCCTTGCTGCCATCATTTGAACCTCCATCAACAATGATGTATTCAACATCCTTAAAAGTTTGATTAAATACCGAGTTCATGGTCTTTTCCAAACCAATGCAGTTGTTGTAATTAATGGTTATGACAGAAAATTTCGCCACGCTAATGCGTAAGCAAGTTAACCATTTAAGGAATAAAATAAAATGTAAAAAAGCTTATTTATTAATAAAATCACTAACTCTGTAATAGTGATAATGCGCCAGGCGGGCACGGGTTTTGGAACCAAAAATATTCAACGGATTCTTTCTGATATCATATTGGTAAAACTTCAATAGTTTACCGGTACTCATAGGTAAATTCTCACAAACCTGATTTGCTCCATTAGAATCGAAACTATTGTCTTTCGCCCTGATTTCAGAAGCGATTTGCATCAACTCCTTTACGTAAGGTTTAAAAAATAGCTCTTTTGCCTGCTCATTCATTTCATACTTCTCTCCGGTTAAAGAAACCATATCGTTTTTGTACAATTTCAATCCGTGGAAGTGAAAAAACACCGCTTCAAATTCCTTTGAACTTACTGTTTCTACTCCTTTAATTGAATTTCCGGACTTAGTAAAATTATATTGCTGCATATTCCATGGCGCTAAGCCTCCACCTAAATGCTTTAACTCGTGTACTCCCTTGAAGTCGCGCGTCCACGTATCCAAATATTTTTGATCTCCGAATTTACCGTCCTCAATGTAACCGTAACACCAATCAATGCAGGCATCGCGCCACCATTTAAGGACTTTCATTCCTTCAGGCGTATTTTTAAATGTTACAAATTGGACACAATATTTTCCACTTTCTTCCGACTGATCATAGGCTTTAGTATAACGATGCTCTGTAATCAAAACAGAATTACTGCCCATTTCATCTACCAAAACCTTCGGGTCAGAATAAAAGCACATATCCGCGTCGATGTAAGTGCAATTATCCAAATTGAAATTCACAATAGAATATAAAATAGTGGATGAGGAGCAAGTCCAACAATACTCACCTGCACTACGTGTAGGTTTAATACGTAACAATTCAGCGTCTTCAAATTGCTTTAAAGAAATAACAGTGAGATTTGGATA
>CAYQDP010000296.1:0-4100 GCA_964416235.1 uncultured Flavobacteriaceae bacterium
TTTTTAATATTGTCCAAGTTTTTATCTTCATGATATACCTTGGCCACCATGCTTCCATCCATATCATCCTTCGGTGAAGGGATATTAAAAATATGTGCCAATAAATTTAGCGATGTGAAATTCTTAACATCACCAAAGCGCCACATTTCCATGGTATCTAAATGTTTTACCTCCCAAGGCTTTTTGCCTTGCAATTGAAAATTCTTTGGAAATGACAATCCGTTAACCACAATTCTTCTGCTCAAAAACGGATAATCAAATTCTTTACCATTATGCGCGCAGAAATAATGCTCAGCCTTGTTAAAATGCGTTTTTACAATCTCTAAAAATTCTTCCAGCAATTTCCTCTCATCATTTCCTGCTATGGCTTTAACGCGAAATTCCTTTTCATTATAGTATCCTAAGCCAATGCAAATTACTTTTGAAAACTCTGCGTAAACACCTGCCTTGGCATATAACTCCTCAGGTTTGTTATCCGGATTATACATCCATTTCTTATCCCACAATTCTTTCTCCGCGCCTTTTAAATCCTTGTATTTATAAGTCAACGGCGCAGTTTCTATATCCAAAAACAAAATGTTATTTAGCTTAGGTTGAGTCATAATTACTACTAATGTATAAGTTTTAATTCAATAAAAAAAGGCTGTTTCCTCTCAGAAACAGCCTTTACTTTTTACTTCTTATAATATCAGCATGGCATCGCCATATGAATAAAAGCGATACTTTTCTTTTATTGCTTCTTTATATGCTTTCATAATTAAATCATAACCCCCAAAAGCACTCACCATCATCAATAAAGTTGATTCAGGCATGTGGAAGTTCGTAATCATGCAATTCGCAACACTAAAATCATACGGAGGAAATACAAATTTGTTTGTCCAACCTACATACGGATTTAATTGTCCGGTTGTAGATACTGAAGATTCTACGGCACGCATTACCGTTGTACCAACAGCGCATACTTTTTTCTTTTTCGCTTTTGCGGCGTTTACAATTTTACAGGTATCTGCCGAAATTAAAGCTTCTTCGCTTTCCATCTTGTGTTTGGTTAAATCTTCTACCTCTACAGTTCTGAATGTGCCTAATCCAACATGTAAAGTTAACGGTGCAAAGTTCACACCTTTAATTTCTAATTTCTTTAATAATTCACGGCTAAAATGTAAACCTGCTGTTGGAGCAGCTACTGCACCTTCATTCTTTGCGAATACAGTTTGATAACGGTCCACATCACTCTCCTCTACTTTACGTTTAATGTATTTTGGTAATGGAGTTTCGCCTAAATCGTATAATACTTTCCGGAACTCCTCATAAGAACCATCATATAAAAAGCGTAATGTTCTACCGCGAGAAGTTGTATTGTCAATTACCTCAGCCACTAAACTATCGTTTTCGCCAAAATATAATTTATTACCAATACGTATTTTACGTGCCGGATCAACTAACACATCCCACAAACGACTCTCAGCACTTAATTCGCGCAATAAGAATACTTCGATTTTCGCTCCGGTTTTCTCTTTATTTCCATACATGCGTGCAGGAAATACTTTTGTATCATTCAACATCATAACATCACCTTCATCAAAATAATTAATGATGTCGCGGAATTTTTTGTGAGAAATTTTACCGGTTGCACGATCCACCACCATTAAACGGCTCTCGTCACGACTTTTTGCCGGATACTCTGCCAACAATTCTTTTGGCAGATTGAATTTGAACATAGATAACTTCATAGTACTTGTTTTTGTTTTTTCTTTGAAAAAGACCAAATAAAAAAGGTGGCCTTATTTCATTGTTATTATTACTATGTAAGAAAAACACGAAATAAAACCACCTTTGTGGAATTATACATGTATTAATCTTACGGGATTAATTACGAATTAAAGAACGGTTAACCATTTAATGCTTCGGCACCACCCACAATTTCCAAAATCTCCTTGGTAATTGTAGCCTGACGTGCTTTGTTGTAAGTGATTTTTAAATCACGCAACATTTCCTTGGCATTATCGGTTGCTTTATGCATTGCTGTCATACGCGCACCGTGTTCTGATGCGTTTGAGTCTAACAATGCTTTATAAAATTGTGTTTTTAATGAACGCGGAATTAAATCATTTACTATAAATTCTTTTCCAGGCTCATAAATATAATCTGTGCTTGTACTTTTTCCTGATGTTGGTGGTACAATCGGTAAAAATTGCTCAGTCATTGTGATCTGAACAGCTGCATTTTTAAATTGATTGTACACCAAAATAACTTTATCGAATTGCTTAGTGGCAAATGCCTCCATAATTTTTTCGGCTACCGGTGAAGTTTTTGCAAACGACAACCCGTCGAACAATTCATTTAAGTTTGAAGGTAAATCTTGTCCGCTGATAATATAATCTGTACGCTTAAACGCGTCTTGCACTTTTTTACCAATTGGCAATACAGTTACATGAAAACCGTTGTAGTCATTCTTAATCAAACTCCAAGTGCGCTTTACAATATTGGCATTAAATGCTCCGGCTAAACCGCGATTACTGCTAATCGGAATGATAAGTATATTTTTACCTCCCGCATTACGCGCGTAGGCATTTTCAGAATTATCTAAAGAGCTGCTAACATTACTCAAAATTTCCTGAAGCTTCTCGGCAAAAGGGCGCATTTGAGTAATTGCATCCTGAGCACGTTTCAATTTTGCAGCACTCACCATTTTCATGGCGCTAGTAATCTGCATGGTTGAACCTACTGATACAATTCTATTTCTGACTTCCTTTAAACTTGGCATTTTAACTAATGCGTATTATCAAATTATTTATACTTCGCTGATAAATCTTTGGCAACAGCCTCCAATACATTTGTAATCTCATCGGTATACTGACCGGCTTTTAACTGATCTAAACTACCTTTATGCTTACGCTCTAATGTATCTAAAAATTCTTTTTCGAATTCACGTACTTTATTTACAGGTACTGAACGTAATAAATTTTTAGTTCCTAAATAAATAATAGCAATTTGTTGCTCAACACGCAATGGAGAGAATTGTCCTTGCTTAAGGATTTCCACGTTACGTGCACCTTTATCTAAGATTGATTTTGTAGCTGCATCTAAATCAGAACCGAACTTCGCGAAAGCTTCTAATTCGCGGTATTGAGCCTGGTCTAATTTTAAAGTACCTGCTACCTTTTTCATTGACTTAATTTGCGCGTTACCACCTACACGTGATACAGAAATACCAACGTTAATAGCAGGACGTACACCTGAGTTAAATAAATTCGACTCAAGGAATATTTGTCCGTCAGTAATAGAAATTACGTTAGTTGGAATATAAGCAGATACGTCACCCGCTTGAGTTTCAATAATAGGTAAAGCTGTTAAAGAACCGCCTCCTTTTACTAACGGTCGGATAGACTCCGGCAAATCGTTCATGCTCTTTGCGATGTCGTCTGATGCATTAACTTTTGCAGCACGCTCTAATAAACGGCTATGCAAATAGAATACGTCACCAGGATACGCTTCACGTCCCGGAGGGCGACGTAATAATAAAGATACCTCACGATAAGCTACCGCTTGCTTTGATAAATCGTCGAATACAATTAATGCAGGACGACCGGTATCGCGGAAAAACTCACCAATAGCTGCGCCCGCAAACGGAGCGTAGAATTGCATTGGAGCAGGGTCAGAAGCATTAGCCGCTACGATGATTGTATATGGCATTGCTCCATTCTCTTCTAAAGTACGTAATACGTTGGCAACTGTAGAACCTTTTTGTCCGATTGCAACATAGATACAATATACAGGCTTACCTGCATCATAAAATTCTTTTTGATTAATAATTGTATCGATACAAACCGCTGTTTTTCCGGTTTGACGATCACCAATTACTAATTCACGCTGACCGCGACCAATTGGAATCATCGCGTCGATCGCTTTGATACCTGTTTGTAATGGTTCAGTTACCGGCTGACGATAGATAACACCAGGCGCTTTACGCTCTAATGGCATTTCGTAAGTAGTTCCTGTAATCGGACCTTTACCATCAATTGGATTTCCTAAGGTATCAACTACACGACCTAACATTCCTTCACCAACTTTTAATGAAGCAATGCGACCAGTACGCTTGC
>CAYQDP010000297.1:0-4096 GCA_964416235.1 uncultured Flavobacteriaceae bacterium
TTTCGAAGATGTTGATTTGAACTTCTTTCTTAGTTAACTTCTTTAACTCTTCTTTCAACTTATCTACTTCTTTACCGCCCTTACCGATGATGATACCCGGACGAGCTGTATTGATAGTTACAGTAACTAACTTTAATGTTCTCTCGATAACAATTTTAGAAATACTTCCTTTTGCTAAACGAGCTTTTAAATAGGTTCTGATTTTTTCGTCTTCAACTAATTTGTCAGAGTAATCTTTACCTCCAAACCAGTTAGAATCCCAGCCCTTAACGATGCCTAAACGAATACCTATCGGATTAACTTTTTGTCCCATTTCTTATTTTTTAGTTTTTTGTGTCAATTACTAGAGTTACGTGGTTAGAACGCTTTCTGATACGATATCCGCGGCCCTGAGGAGCTGTGCGTAAGCGTTTCATTGCCATTGCGCTGTCAACCATAATTTCTTTTACGAATAATGTATCATCATCAGGACGCTGGCCTGTTTTTGCTTCATAATTAGCAATGGCAGACTTCAATAATTTTTCTAAACGACCTGAAGCTTCGCGGGTATTGAATTTTAATACGCTTAAAGCTTTGTATACATCCATACCTCTTACTAAATCGGCCACTTGGCGCATTTTGCGAGGTGATGTTGGACAATTGTTTAATTTGGCGAAATAAGTTGTTTTGTTCGCCTCTTTACGCTTGTCCGCTACTAATCTTTTTCTTTTTCCCATGGAAATTTATCTTAATGCTTAATAATTATTTTTTTGGTCCTGCAGCTGCAGCTCCCTTGTTATGACCAGCGTGTCCTTTAAACACACGAGTTGGAGCAAACTCTCCTAATTTATGTCCTACCATGTTCTCAGTAACATAAACCGGAATAAACTTTGCACCGTTATGTACTGCAAATGTATGTCCAACAAATTCAGGTGGAATAGTTGAGCGACGAGCCCAAGTTTTAATAACCGACTTCTTTCCGCCAGCGTTCATTTTATCTACTTTACCTGCCAAGTTATGGTCGATAAAGGGTCCTTTTTTTAATGATCTTGCCATTGTTTCTTTTTTTGGTTTTGAATGTCGAGGCTAGCTCGCCACCATTAAACGTTATTTAATTATTTTTTTCTTCTTTCTATAATGTGTTTGTTAGAAGCTTTAGACTTATAACGAGTCTTAAACCCTTTTGCAGGTAAGCCCTTGCGAGAACGTGGATGACCACCTGATGCACGACCTTCACCACCACCCATTGGATGATCAACCGGATTCATTGCAACTGGCCTTGTACGTGGACGTACACCTAACCAACGTTTACGACCTGCTTTACCATGCACTTCCAAGTTATGATCAGGATTAGATACTGCACCGATAGTAGCTTTGCAAGTAACTAAGATCATACGTAATTCACCTGAAGGCATACGTAATACTGCGTATTTTCCTTCACGAGCAGTTAACTGAGCATACGAACCTGCGCTGCGAGCTAATGCTGCACCTTGACCAGGGCGTAACTCAATGTTATGAATGATTGTACCTAATGGAACATCTGATAAAAACAACGTGTTTCCAACTTCCGGAGCAGCTTTAGTACCAGACATTACTTTTTGTCCAACTTTTAAGCCCTGAGGAGCGATGATATAACGCTTCTCACCGTCTTTGTAAACAACTAATGCAATACGTGCTGTACGGTTTGGATCGTACTCAACAGTTTTAACTGTTCCTTCGATTCCGTCTTTCTCACGTTTGAAATCAATAATACGGTATTGTTTTTTGTGACCACCACCAATATAGCGCATAGTCATTTTACCTGAATTGTTACGGCCTCCACTTGATTTTGTACTGGTAACTAAACTCTTTTCAGGTTTGTCAGTAGTAATATCAGAGTTGTCTGACGCTATTTTGAAGCGTAAACTAGGAGTTAGCGGTCTGAATTTTTTTAATCCCATTTTAATTCTTTTTTCTTAATTAAATACTAGCGTAAAAATCAATTACCTCGCCTTGTTTTAAAGTTACGATAGCTTTTTTGTGACGGCTTACGCGACCGATAGCCATACCACGTGTAGTGTTACGCGCTTTCACTTTTCCAATGTATTGCTGAGTATTTACTGAAGCAACTTTAACATTGTACATTTTCTCTACCGCTTCTTTAATCTCTAACTTATTAGCCGTTTTATCTACAACAAAGCCATAGCGATTTAATTTTTCGGCTTGTGCAGTCATTTTTTCAGTGATGATCGGCTTAACTAAAATTCCCATTTTACTTATTTAAAATTGTTTCAATAACTTTTACTGAGCTCTCAGATAAGATTACGTTCTCGGCATTTAAAATATCGTAAGTATTTAAATCAGCTGCGTTAACAACCTTCGCTTTTGGAAGATTACGAGATGATAAATAAACGTTTTTATTTGCATTACCTAATACTAATAAAGTCTTCTTATCAGTCATGTTTAAGTTTTTCATCAAATCGATGTAGCTCTTAGTTTTTGGAGCTTCGAAAGAAAAATCTTCTAAAACAGTGATTGCATTATCTTTTGCTTTATAAGTTAAAGCAGAGATACGTGCTAAAGCCTTTACCTTCTTATTTAATTTGAAAGAATAATCACGAGGACGTGGACCAAATGCGCGGCCACCACCAATAAATAATGGTGATTTCATAGAACCTGCACGAGCACCACCGGTACCTTTTTGGCGCTTCAACTTTTTAGTTGTACGGGCGATTTCAGCACGTTCTTTTGATTTATGTGTACCTTGACGTTGGTTAGCTAAATAATGCTTAACATCAAGATAAATACTATGATCATTTGGCTCAGCGCTGAAGATTGAATCAGTTAATTCAACTTTCTTAGCTGTCTTTTTGCCGCTTATGTTTAATACTTCTACTTGCATGATTACTTCTCAATTAAAACGTAAGACCCCTTAGCACCAGGAACAGAACCTTTAATTAAGATTACGTTCTTGTCTGCCATTATTTTTACTACTTCAAGGTTTTGAACTTTCTTACGGTTACCACCTGTTCTACCGCCCATGCGCTTACCAGGTAATACGCGTGAAGGATCAGATGATGCACCTAATGAACCAGGAGCTCTTTGACGATCGTGCTGACCATGTGAGCTACCACCTACGCCACTAAAGCCATGACGCTTTACTACACCTTGAAAACCTTTACCTTTTGATGTACCAACTACGTCAACGAAATCGCCTTCAACGAATAAATCAACTGTGATAACATCACCTAAATTTTTTGCTTCCTCAAAAGTACGGAACTCAACTACTTTACGTTTTGGAGTTGTTTTTGCTAATGCAAAATGCCCCTTCATAGCCGACGATGTGTGCTTTTCTTTTTTCTCGTCGAATGCTAATTGTAAAGCTGTGTATCCGTCTTTCTCATTGGTTTTTACTTGCGTAACAACGCAAGGACCCGCTTCAATTACTGTGCATGGTACATACTTACCATTGGCATCGAAGAAACTGGTCATTCCGATTTTTTTACCAATTATTCCAGACATTTTATTTTGTTTTTATTTATTATTCTTAATTATTATATAATCTTTATTCGCCTACCTCTGTTAAACTTTAATTTCAACTTCAACACCGCTAGGTAATTCAAGTTTCATTAACGCATCTACAGTTTTAGAAGAAGAGCTGTAGATGTCTAATAAACGCTTGTAAGAGCATAATTCGAACTGATCACGTGCTTTCTTGTTAACGTGTGGCGATTTCAATACTGTGAAAATACGCTTGTGTGTAGGCAATGGAATTGGACCATTTACTACAGCACCTGTAGATTTTACAGTCTTAACGATTTTCTCTGCTGACTTATCAACTAAGTTGAAATCGTATGATTTTAGTTTTATTCTGATTCTTTGGCTCATTTTATATCAAAATCCTAATTATTAAACTTTTTCTGCTTTTCCTTTAGCTTTTGCAATTACATCTGCTGCAATGTTATTTGGTGTTTCACTATAGTGAGAAAACTCCATTGTTGAAGATGCACGACCTGATGTTAACGTACGTAATTGAGTTACGTAACCAAACATTTCAGATAATGGAACTTTCGCTTTTACTACCTGTGAAGTTCCTTTGCTGTCCATACCTTCAATTTGTCCGCGACGACGGTTTAAG
>CAYQDP010000298.1:0-4091 GCA_964416235.1 uncultured Flavobacteriaceae bacterium
ACACAATTATTTAATCAATAATCGAATGGAGCCTGAAGAAAATAATTTCTTCGAAGGTGTAAAGGAATTGTGGCCCGGACATTATTTGATGTATAATCTTAAATCACATCAAACCCATACGTATCGTTATTTTAAATTGGAGCCGGATTACGATTACGAAACAGATTTACTCAGTAACGATGAACTTATCGCGCAGGTAAGGGAAAAGTTGGTCAACGCGGTGAATTTACGTTTGCGCAGCGATGTACCGGTGGGTTCTTGTTTAAGCGGTGGTGTGGATAGTTCGGTGTTGGCGGCTTTAATGAGCAAGAATCAATCAAATCCGGTTTACTTTTTTACGTCTGTATTTAAAAACAAAGAGGGTGATGAAAGTTACTTCGCCGATTTAATGGCAAAACACGTTAAAGGAATTCATAAAACGATTGAGCCGAATGAAGAGGGTTTAATGAAAGAACTCGAAACCCTGGTGTATTCTCAGGATGTTCCGATTTGGGATACGAGTACTTACGCACAGTATAAAGTGATGGAACTCGCCAAACAAAACAATATTAAGGTGGTGTTAGACGGACAAGGCGCGGATGAGTTATTTGCAGGCTATCATCATCACTTTGTAGCTAAGTGGAATTACATGCTGAGTTATGGTAATATTTTTGGAATGCTCAGTGATATGAGTCAAAGTAAAAAGACCATAGCTTCTCCCTTTTCTTTATTCATCAAAGAAAAAATCAAAGCGAATTACAATACGTATTTAAAAAACAACATGCCCTTTTTTGCAAGTGACTTCATCCATAAATACGAGACGGCAAATCCGGTGAAATATTTAGACAAGGTGAATCATCAGCTGGCTTATGATATTACCGACGCACGCTTAAAAGCTTTTTTAAAATGCGAAGACCGTTGCGGCATGTGGCACAGTGTGGAAAGCCGTACGCCATTTAGTGATGATATTGAATTAATCAATTTGCTATTCTCTATTAATGGCAACCGCAAAATGCAGAAAGGCATTTCCAAATATTTATTACGCGAAGCGGTAAAGGATCAATTGCCTAATGAAACTTATGCGCGTTATGATAAAATGGGTTTCGAAACGCCGATGAATAAATGGATAGGCGGCAATTACAAAACTATATTTGAAGAAGTGGACGCTGCGAATTTTACTTTCGCGAAAACCTCTGTGCTCAAACAAAAATTCGAATCCGGCACTGCCGGCACTAATGAAATTAAATTACTTTACAAATGGTGGGTGTTGGTGAAGTGGAGGAAGGTGTTTAATTAATCCCCTTGTCTTCCTGCCAGCAAAAACATGACTGCCATTCTAACTGCTACTCCGTTTTCTACTTGTTCTAAGATGATGGATTGATCGCTATCGGCCACATCACTGGTGATTTCCACACCGCGGTTAATCGGACCGGGATGCATGATGATGATTTTCTTTTTCAGGCTGTCTAACATTTCTTTGTTTAAGCCGTACATCATCGAATACTCACGCAGAGTTGGGAAGTATTTAATATCCTGGCGCTCTAACTGAATGCGTAACATATTCGCTACATCGCACCATTCCAAAGCTTTTCTTAAATCTGTTTCAACTTCTACGCCTAAGCTGGTAATGTAGCGCGGTATTAAGGTAAGTGGACCGCATACTTTTACTTTCGCGCCTAATTTTTGTAAGCAGAAGATATTAGAGAGTGCCACGCGTGAATGAAGGATATCACCAACAATCACTACTTTTTTTCCTTTCAGGTCACCCAATTTTTCCTGCATCGAAAAAGCATCCAATAAAGCTTGTGTTGGGTGTTCATGTGCTCCGTCACCGGCATTTACAATTTTTGCTTTAATTTTTTTGCTTAAAAAAACGGCAGCACCCGGGTTAGCGTGTCGCATCACCACCATATCCACTTTCATGGCTAAGATATTATTGACAGTGTCCGTTAAGGTTTCACCTTTTTTTACAGAGGAGTTTGAAGCAGAGAAGTTAACGATATCGGCGCTTAAACGTTTTTGCGCTAATTCAAAAGATAAGCGGGTGCGCGTTGAGTTTTCGAAAAATAAGTTGGCTACTGTAATGTCGCGTAATGAGGGAACTTTTTTAATGGGACGGTTAATGACTTCCTTAAAATTTTTAGCAGTACTGAGGATTAATTCAATGTCGTTTTTGTTGATTTGCTTAATTCCGAGGAGGTGGTTAACGCTAAGATGGCTCATTACTTTTTTGAAACAGTGATTTCAAAAATCAAATATAGTAAAATTTTGCCTGGCCCCGAAATTTTAATTAACAGGTTATTAAGTGTTGTAACAAGCCACAAGGCTTTTAAGTAAATTTACTTCTGAAAAACAGAATTTATGAGTCAGAATAAACATGTATGGAGCTTCTCAACTGTTGGGGGCGTTAAGCGAGTAAATATTGAGACAGGTGCAGATTTAATTAACCTTGAGTACCTCGATCCAAAGCTTTGGACAGCTTTAAGTTGTCCTGTGAAGGGATTGGAAATTGATCACAAAACTTTAGAATTAATAGATAAAGATAAAGACGGACAAATCCGCGTTCCTGAAATTATTGCGGCAGTTAAATGGATTACTTCCATTTTGAAAAATCCGGATGATTTAATCAAACAAGAAAAGGTATTTCAGTTAGCATCGATTAACGAGCAAACAGAGCTGGGGAAAACACTATTGTCTTCTGCTAAAGTTATTTTAAAAAATTTGGGCAAAGGTCATGCGAATGCTTTAACAGTTGAAGAGACATCTGATACTAAGAAAATCTTCGCTGCTACGCGTTTCAATGGCGATGGAGTTATTACACCTGATACCGCGGAAGATGATACGTTAAAAGCTTTGGTAAAGGAGATCATGGCTTGTGTGGGCGAAATTCACGATAGAGGAGGAGAAGCCGGAATTAATGAAGCATTATTGAGCGAGTTTTTTACAGAGTGTGAAAAATTCTCGGCGTGGTACGCAAAAAAGGAAGCGAATGTTTCTGCGATTTTCCCTTATGGAGAGAATACTGAAAAAGCACATCAATTGTTTTTGTCGGTTAAATCAAAAATTGATGACTATTTTTTACGCTGTCGTTTAGCTGCTTTTGATACTCAAACCACTACTGTTTTGAACTTGCAAATTGCCCGTGTTGAAAGCATTACTGCTAAAGATTTATCCACGTGTTTAGATGAAATAGCTGCTTATCCTTTGGCGAAAATTGAGGCTGGATTGTCTCTGCCACTTTCTGCAGGAATAAATCCGGCATGGGAATCAAAAATAAATGAGTTAAAAAGTCTAGTTGTTGCTAAATTATTACAAGACAAATCTAACTTAAGTGAAGAGGATTGGAATACAATCGTGAATTCGTTTACAGCTTATGCAGCTTGGAAATCTGAAAAGGAAGGCGCTAAAGTCGAAAAATTAGGATTGGAAAGAGTACGCGCTATCCTTGGAAGTGATGCGAAAATTAAATTAACTGATTTGATTGCGCAAGATAAAGCAGTTGAAGCGGAAGCGAATAATATTTTTTTAGTGGATCAAATGGTGCGTTACCATCGCGATATTTTCACGCTGCTTAAAAACTTTGTGACGTTCTATGATTTTTACATGCCGGGACAAAAAGCAATTTTCCAGGCAGGAACTTTATACATTGATCAACGTAGTTGCGATTTGTGTATTAAGGTAAGCGATATGCCAAAGCATGGTACGATGGTTTCCTTTAGCGGAATGTTTTTAATTTATTGTGATTGTACCAGTCGTTCTACCAACGAAAAGATGACGATTGTTGCTGCTTTAACAAATGGCGATATTGATAATTTAGTGGTAGGAAGAAATGCTTTGTTTTATGATAGAAATGGCATGGATTGGGACGCAACTGTGATTAAAATTGTAGACAATCCAATTAGTATTCGCCAGGCTTTCTTTTCTCCTTACAGAAAGGTTTCAAGATTCATTGAAACGCAAGTAAATAAATTTGCCGCAAGTCAGGATGAAAAAGTAACAGGAGACATGATGAAGAGCGTGGAAGGTGTGCCTGCAAAAGTTGAGGAAGCAAAAAAAGCGGAGAAGCCCGCGCCACAACCATTCGATATCGGAAAGTTTGTTGGGCTTTTTGC
>CAYQDP010000299.1:0-4081 GCA_964416235.1 uncultured Flavobacteriaceae bacterium
CCGGTGATGATGAACTTCGCATTATTTCCCATACGTGTCAAAAACATTTTCATTTGACTTTCGGTGGTGTTTTGCGCTTCATCTAAAATGACAAATGCGTTATCTAAAGTTCTACCGCGCATAAAGGCTAAAGGTGCAATTTGAATCACACGGTTCTCGATGTATTGATTCAATTTATCACCCGGCACCATATCCGACAATGCATCGTATAAAGGTTGCATATAAGGATCGAGTTTTTCTTTTAAATCGCCGGGTAAAAAACCAAGATTTTCTCCGGCCTCAACAGCAGGACGGGTCAGGATAATCCGTTTAACTTCTTTGTTTTTTAAGGCACGAACTGCTAATGCAACTGCAGTGTAAGTTTTACCGGTACCGGCAGGACCAATTGCAAATATCATGTCGTTTTTAGCAATGGAGGCTACCATTTTGCGTTGGTTTTCAGTTTTGGCTTTTACAACCAGACCATTATTCCCAAACAAAATCAAATCGTTTTGCAAATCCTGACTTTCGATAATGTTATCTCCGGTTGGTCCTAAGAGACGATCAATAACTGTATCGGTCAGTAATCCTGTTTTATGGTAGTGATCGATTAAGAGATTCAATTTCTTTTCGAAATTCTGAATTTCACTCTCTTCACCCAGCACTTTTACGCTATAACCGCGTGCAATGATTTTAAGTTTAGGAAAATGTTTTTTGATGATATTTAACTTAACGTCGTTAACCCCATATATCTCAACCGGTTCAATGCTCTCCAGTACAATAATTTTCTCTGTCAAAGTATAAAAATTAGAATGTTTATAAAGCTGTTAATCAAACATCAATTTTATAAAAAACACACGGTAAATAATTAGCTATTTTTGAACAATTACCCTCTATGCCTATTGTAACTTTAACCACCGATTTAGGCTATCGCGACCCCTATCTGGCGATAGTGAAGGCAGGTTTACTTCAAAAAGTAAGAGAGGTTAATATTATCGATTTAAGTTGCGATATCAAAGACAATAATATTTCGGATGCAGCTTTTATCCTGAAAAACTCTATTGACTACTTTCCGGAGGGTACAATTCACCTGGTTGGAGTAAAGTTTATTACAGGGGGAAAAACACTGGGCGCCCAACAAAATATTGATAATACCCGTTATTTGGTAACGCAATATAAAAAACAATTTGTGGTTTGTCCGGATAATGGTTTAATCACATTACTTGATGAGGGTTTTTCTGAAAAAGTGTATCAAGTGTATTTTGAAAATCCATCTCAACATAATTTCTTTTTAAAGAATGTTTTTATTGATGTAGCAGCCCAGATAGGAGAAGGAAAAAAATTAGAGGAGATTGGGGTAGAAACATCTGATTATTACAAAGCATTTCAATTTTCAAGTTTTTCCAACCCTGATAACATGAAGGGTAAGTCAATTTATATTGATGACTTTGGGAATATTATTTTAAACATTACAAAGGAACAGTTTTACAAATCATTAGGAAAACGAAAGTTCAATATTGTATTACCCGGAGCACGCATTAATAAAATTTCTGAGACCTACGATGATGTAAAAGTTGGAGAGGCTTTGGCTTTGTTTAACGGCTTTGGTTACCTTGAAATAGCTATTAATGGGAAATCTGCCTATAAAATGTTATATCCACGTGATGTTGGTCGCCAGTTTGATTTTAATTTAACCATTGAATTTAATGATTAAGCGTATTGTAAAGATGAGTTTTCAAACTGATAAGGTAGAAGACTTCAAAAACATATTTAAAGAAAACTGGCAGCGCATTGCGGGTTTTGAAGGCTGTAGTCACGTTGAATTATTGCAAGATCAATTACACCCAAATGTGTTTTTTACATATAGTATTTGGGATAAAGAATCATCTCTGGAAAAATACCGTGAATCAGATTTGTTTAACTCCGTTTGGTCGCGCACCAAAATTTTATTTAACGATAAACCACAAGCGTGGACCGTTAATCAACTGCAGTTTTAATCTTCAATCAAAACGCCCATTTTTCCCATTCGGTAATCGCGGTAAGCTTCCATTATTTGAGTTTCGTTATTCATCACAAACGGACCATGCGTAACGATTTTTTCTCCGATAGGCTCTCCACTCATTAATAAAAAGCGGGTAGCTTCAATGGCTTTTATTTCAATACCATCGCCATCATTATGAAAAGCAATGAAGTTTTTACCCGGAATTTCTTTTCCTTCCATGTCAATGGCGCCATCCAATAAATACAAGAACGCATTATGTGATGACGGGAGTTGAATTTTTATTTTTCCACCTGCTTCTGCATGAATGGTGGCTGAATTAATAGGCGTTAAAGTTGGAATTGGTCCTTTTACTTCATTCAATACTCCTGTAATAACATTTACCGTTATTTTTCCGTCTTCAGAAATGTATGAAGGTGTTTCTTCCTTGGTTAAGGGATGATAGTAAGGTTGATCGTTTTTGTTTTTGGCAGGAGAATTAATCCACATTTGAATCAATTCCTGTTCTAAGGATTGAGGACGTTCGCTGTGAATGATTCCCATTCCGGCGTGCATCCATTGCGTTCCACCTGAACTAACGGTTTTGTTATTGCCGCGACTATCACGATGGTTCAAACTTCCTGTAAAAAGAAAAGTAACAGGAGCGAATCCTTTGTGAGGGTGTGGACCTACACCGGCTTTGTTCAATTGAATGTTTTCATCATGAATCATGTGTCCGTGATGCAACAACACAAACGGATCGAGATAATCCAGTTCAGGAGAGGGCAGAGGCTGACGAACTTTTAAATCACCCATGTTATACATACGGGCGAGAATTATTTTATGAATGCTTCTTGATTTCATGATGAAATATTTTTGAAACACTGCGAAGGCTATTTCCCTTCGCAGTGTTATATAATTATTGAACTTTTGCCATCTGGATTTCGGAATGGATTTTTAATTCTTCTCCAACTAAAACGCCGCCTGCTTCTAAAGCTGCATTCCAGTTTAATCCGAAATCTTTACGGTTAATTTTGCCATCGATGGTAAATCCGGCTTTGGTATTTCCGTAAGGATCTTTGCCAATTCCACCAAAGTTTACATTTAATGTAACGGGCTTAGTAACATCTTTAATAGTTAAGTGACCGTTTAATTTATACTCTTCATCGTTTTTCTTTTCCATAGATGTGCTTTCGAATTTAACATGAGGAAATTTTTCAGCGTCAAAAAAATCAGCTGAACGTAAATGTCCGTCACGTTGTTCGTTGTTCGTGTCGATCGATGAAGTTTCGGCGGTAAAATTGATTTTTCCTTTGGTGAAATCGTGACCTTCCGTAGTGGCGTCTACATTGAATTTATTAAAGCTGCCACTCACGTTAGCAATCATCATGTGTTTAACTTTAAAGTTAATTTCGCTGTGCATTGGGTCTAAAGCCCATTTTGTTGTTTCCATTGTATTTTGTTTTTATTAGTGAATTATTTAATTAATCATTGGCACATCCATTACTAATATTTCAGTGTTATCAGAATGAGAAGTAATTTCAATTTTGTCGCTATTCCAAATACCGAAACCATCGCGTTTGTTTAATAATTGTCCGTTTATACTGGCTTCACCGTTAATGATGAAAAAGTAAGCGCCATTATTTTTTTGTTTGATGGCGTAATTCGTTTGTTTGCCTTTGTCAAATTTTCCCAAGAAAAACCACGCATCCTGATGAATCCATACACCTTCATCATCTGTATTAGGAGAGAGTATTTGCTGGAATTTATTGTGTCGGTCATTAATGTTTAAAGTAATTTGATCATAGCGCGGCGTAACGTTTTTCTTATTTGGGAAAACCCAAATTTGAAGAAACTTCACTTCTTAATCTTTGTTTTTGTTTTATTCGCTGTGCGTAATACCTGTGCCGGCGCTCATCACTTGAATATCGCCGTGCTTTATAATTTGGGTATTACCCATACTATCTTTGTGTTCTAAATCTCCCTCTAGAGGAATGGAAATGATTTCCATGTTATCATGAGGATGTGTTCCGAAGCCCATTCCGGCAGCTACGGTATCATCATTTAAAACACGCAACACACCAAAACGCATACGGTCAGGATTATAATAACCTGCGAAACTAA
>CAYQDP010000300.1:0-4075 GCA_964416235.1 uncultured Flavobacteriaceae bacterium
GCATCTACTACAGGTACAATGTTTTTTTGATGGTCGCGGCTGGCTAATTCGGGAATTACACCTCCATATTGCTCATGAATTTTCTGGTTAGCTGTAACATTCGCCAATACTACATCGTTTTTAAGTATAGCACACGAAGTATCGTCGCAACTCGATTCTATTGCTAATATGTATACCTCGTCATTTTTCATCCTGCCAAATATTTGTAACTTTATAGCTTATGGCCGTACTGGGCAAAATTACAAGAATATTACTGAAAACACTCAAATATCTGTTTGTTCTGGTAATTCTTTTGCTCGTATTTGTCATAATAGCAATTAATACGGATAGCGTTCAAACCTGGCTCGGACAAAGAGCAACTTCTTATCTATCTTCCGAATTGGGCACACGCGTTGAAGTAGGAGCCATTCATTTGCATTTTGTTAAAACTGCGGAATTGAAAGATGTATTTGTTGAGGACAATAATCATGATACGCTCGTATATGCCAATACGATAAGGGTTGATTTAAGTAATTTCGATTATGAGAAGAAAACTTTAAACATTGATAGAGCACTGATTAAAAACACAACAGTAAAAATCGTTCGGTACAAATCAACCGATAAATTTAATTTCGAACATCTGGCCGATTATTTTGCATCATCGGATACCACTACTTCGGGTCCATCACCATGGAAAATTAAGTACGGTACTTTAATTGTAGATAATGTTGATTTTACATATCGCAACGAACGTCATAATACCGAAGTGAGAGATTACATGAATTACAATAACATTCATGTGAAGCATGTGTCGGGTGAGTTCAGTGAAATTAAAATTATTGATGAGACTTTTTTTGCGAGAATAAAAGATTTGTATGCTGAAGAACAGAGTGGAGTGGTGCTAAAAAAACTTACTACACAAGCGAAGGTGGGTCCGCAAAGTTTAATTTGTAAAGCGCTAACGCTTGAAACACCGGAAAGTAAAGTACAGGGAAGTTTAGCCTTTCAGTATAAGAATTGGAGAGCCTACCAGGAATTTATTGATAGTGTAAAAATCAGTGGCATGCTGGTGGATGGCACACAGGTTAATTTTAACGATATCGCTTTTTTTGCAAAAGAGCTAAAGGGCTTAAACAAAACTTTAAAGGTGAATGGAAAAATTGAGGGTTATGTGAAAGATTTCAAAACACAGAGTTTGTATTTGTCGTTTGGCGACCATACGGTTTTTGCGGGAGATTTAGCACTTAAAGGTTTGCCGGATGTCCGTAATACTTATTTTAATTTGGAAGCACAGCATCTGTCTACTTCAAAAAGTGATTTGGAGAAAATTCCGATGTATCCGTTTTCCAACAATGAAACTTTAAAATTGCCGGTGGAAGTTGCACGTTTGGGAACGGTAGATTACAGCGGAAAACTGGAAGGTTATTTTTATGACTTTATTTCTAAAGGAACCTTCAGAACAGCATTAGGGAAAGCTTATACAGATATTGCCATGCAAATTGATACTGTGAAAAGCAAAGTTAAATATCAGGGATTAGTAGTGTCGGATAATTTTAAATTGGGAAAATTGTTAGATGTACCAAAGTTAGGAGCGTTAACGGTAAACTCTAAAATTAAAGGCTCAGGTTTAACGCTAAAGGAATTGAATGCTGAATTGAATGGTACAATCAATGCACTTGCTTATAACAATTACGTTTATCAAAACATTTCCATTAACGGAACTTTGCAAAAGCGAATTTTTAAGGGTGATTTGTTAAGCAAAGATGCGAACGCGGATTTTGATTTCAACGGTAGTGTCGACTTTACTAAAAAAGTACCTGATATTGATTTCATTTCCACAATCAATAAACTTAATCTAAAGCGACTTGGTTTTATTAACGCAAAGGAAGATGGATATATTTCGTCTCAGATTATTATCGACTTACAGGGTGATAACATCGATAACCTTTCGGGTATAATTAACTTCGATAATACGATTTATAAAACTCAGGAAAAGGAATATAAGGTAAGCACTTTTGATTTGCATTTAGAGCAAGAAAGCGTTGAAAAAAACATCCGATTAAATTCCAATATTTTTAATGTAGCAGTGAATGGTCCGTTTAAATTATCGAACCTCGAAGGCGCATTTCATACACTCTTGTACTCTTATTACCCAGCTTTTGTTGGCAAACCAAAAGGTAAAAACGTGTATACGGATTATTTTAAATATAAAATCACGGTTAAGAAATTCAATACCATCCGCGATTTATTCATTAAGGATTTAATGGTAAGTTCAAATTCCATCTTTGACGGTGATTTCGATGCGTCGAAAAACATATTTAACTTAAATATGAAATCGGATTCCATTAAGTATAAGGGAATTCGTTTTACCAATAACAAAATTGAGTCGTATTCTAAAAATAATAAGGTCAACCTTGTATTAAAATCGGATAAGATTAATTTAACGGATAGTATTTCCATCAATAATTACTTCATGTATTTGGTGTCTAACGATAAAAACACGAAGTACAATTTGGAGTGGAATAATAAAACCGTTCCAAATAATGCGGGAAAGCTTTTCGGACGCGCCATATTTGAAAATAACACAGCTAATATTAGTTATGAGCAGTTCTTCTTAACCGTTCGCGATAGCACCTGGAATATGGTAACATCCGGTAATACCGTGATTGATTCCACAGGAAGTCTTACCGTAAATCCTCTTGTTTTCGTGAATGGTGTACAGAAGTTAAGTATTAATGGAAATTTATCTAACGCTCCGAAAGATAAATTAGTTTTTCAATTAGCTAATTTCGATTTATTGCAGTTGAGTCCGTTTATTGGTGATGCAATTGATGTGAAGGGGATTGTAGATGGTAATTTCTCTTTACAAAAGACAATGGGAAACATCGCCTTTAGCAGTAAATTAAATTTCAGTAAACTTAATATCAATGATAATAATTTGGGTGAGGGGGTTCTTAATACAGAGTATTTTAATGCGGATAAATACATTTATTTGGATGGTTCAACATCCTTAGGCTTTACCAATTTTAATGGAGATTTAATTAAGAATCTCAGCTTTAACGGTTACTATTATCTAGATAAAACAGAAGAGAGTTTGGATATCAACGTAGATGCAAATCCTGCTAACCTAAAATTATTGAATCGTTATCTGGCCGGAATTTTATCCTTGAAACCTTGTTTGGTAGTGGGAAGTGCTAAAATTACAGGAACGCCTGCTAAGCCTGCAATTAACGGAAAGTTTAAAATTGTGATGTGTGAAATGAAAATCGATTATCTGAATGTTACTTATAATGTAATTGGTAATATTGAGGTAATGCCTGATCAGATTCGTTTTGAAGATTTAAAAATCGGTGACGACCTCACAAAGAAAACAGTGTTTAATGGTACGCTTAACGGAAATATCTTCCACGATAATTTTAAAAATATGCGTATCGACTACGACTTAAACTTTAAGAATATGTTGGTGCTTAATAAACCTCGCAACGAAACTGAACCGTTTTATGGCAAGGCTTACGCGAGTGGTAACGTTGGTATTTATGGTTTTATCAATAAGGTGGAGATACAAATTACAAATGCTAAAACAGAAAAGGGAACTGTATTTACCATTCCGCTCGATAATCCTTCAGAAGTTTCTGAAACTGGATTTATAAAGTTTGTTAAGAAGGATACCGTTAAAAAGGCAGAGCAGTTAATGAAATCGGGCTTTACTTTGGATATGAATCTAACTGCAACACCGGATGCAGAGGCACAAATTATTTTTGATGAAAAGAGCGGAGATATTATCAAAGCCAGAGGTAAGGGAGATTTGAATTTGAAAATAAATAACCTAGGTAAGTTTGATATGTATGGTGAATACGTAATCTCAAGTGGTGATTACATGTTTACTCTTGAGAATTTCATTACTAAGCGTTTCGATATTCAAAAGGGAAGTACAATTAACTGGAGTGGTAGTCCGTATGACGCAGAGATTGATATTACCGCAAATTACAAACAAAGAGCTTCCATCGCACCATTATTTCCCAATGATTCAACAGGTACATACAAACGTCGTTATCCTGTTGATTGTAAATTGTACATGAAGGAAACTTTATTAACC
>CAYQDP010000301.1:0-4072 GCA_964416235.1 uncultured Flavobacteriaceae bacterium
CCTTTCCAGTAATTACCATTATGAACAGCGATAAATCCTGTCTTCGCAAAATTGCTGATTTCATAATGAATGAATCCATTCTTCTCTAGCATCTCAATCATGATTAGAAACTGCTCAGCACTTTTTTCATCATCCACTTCCTTTTCTTTTCCTTTCAATACGTCAATTCCTAATTTGGTTTTTTTCTCAACGGTTAAATTGTAAGAAGAGATGTGTTGTACATTTAAATCAATGGCTTTTTGCAAAGTCTGTTTCCAGCTTTCGATCGTTTGAAATTTAGAGCCGTAAATTAAATCGATGGTGATGTTATCGAATCCTATATTCTGCGCCAGCTTAACACATGTTTCTGATTCTTCAGCAGTATGCGCACGATTCATCCATTTTAATTCTTCATCATTAAAACTTTGCAAGCCTATGCTTAAACGATTGACGCCTGTCGTTTTTAATTCCTGTAATTTTTCTTTTGTCAAATCATCCGGATTGCATTCGAGCGTAATTTCAATCTGTTTGTCCCACACAAAATAGTTACTTAAGGTTGTAAATATGTTTTGCAATTCTTCCTTACTTAAAAGACTTGGCGTTCCTCCGCCGAAATAAATGCTTTCAATTTTTTTAGTTGCTAAGTAATCTTTTCTGAGTTCAATTTCTTTGCAGATGGCTTTATCCAGTTCGGGTTTGTTTTTTAAAAGAGTAGAGAAATGAAAATCACAATACGTGCAGGCTTGCTTGCAAAAGGGTATGTGTAAATAAATGCCTGCCATAAAATAAAAAACCGCGGT
This sequence comes from uncultured Flavobacteriaceae bacterium, assembly GCA_964416235.1. Taxonomy (GTDB): domain Bacteria; phylum Bacteroidota; class Bacteroidia; order B-17B0; family Aurantibacillaceae; genus JAHEYG01. The sequence continues at coordinate 780 of CAYQDP010000301.1, forward strand.
GTTTAGCCGCGGTTTCAAAATTAAAACTAATTATTAGTCTTCTGCTTGATTTTTGTTCTGCTTCTCTTGCATTTTTTTCTTATGCTCAGCCCACTTAGTTTGTTGTTCTGCATTTAAAATGCTATTAACGTTAGAGAAGAATTTATCGTTATTGGCTTTACGTTGCTCTTTCAATTTTGGTCTTTCTTCTTTCGAGCTGTTTTTAGCTTGTTCGCGTAAAGCTTTGTTGCTTCTAGCTCTTTCTAAAGAGTATACTTTAAACTTGGCAGCTTGGTCGGTACTTAAACCTAATTTTTCGGTAGCATGTTTGGTTTCTTTTTCTGCTCTTTGTTCAGGTGTCATGTTTTCCTGAGCAGCTTTCTTAGCATCATTTTGCGCAGCAGCTGTAAAAGTTAAAGCACCAAATGCAGCTAATGTTAAAAGTAATTTTTTCATTGTATTAAGTTTTTATTGTTTTCTGTTTGACTACAAATATTAAGCTAAGTTTAAAAAAAAAGGCTGGTTTTGCAACATTTAACCTTTTTTTAATGATTGGAAACCCATCTAAAATTAGTAAACCATTGTTTTAGCGGTTTAAAGCCAGTTTTTTAACTGTTTTTTGACTCCCATTACTCAACTCAATAAAGTATAAACCGCTTTCCAAATTACTTAAATCAAGCACCAGATGAGCTTGATTTTCATATAAACTAATATTATTTAAAACAGCTTGTCCAAGTTCATTGTAAATAACAACATTCCATTTCTCATTACTAGTATTGCTTAATGTAACTTGTCCGTTACTTGGATTTGGATACATACGAATATTATCATTCAATGCAATATCTTTTACATCACTTGTTGTGGCTGTTAATTTTCGCACTAAAAACTCATCAAAGTAAAAGCCGTCTTGATTTTCGAAATTATCGGAAGTTAAGGTGAAGCGAATTAATAAGTTTTGCCCTAAATAATCGCTTAAATTCATTTCTTCTTTGGCAAATAATTCTTGCAAACCATCGTACATTGGCGTTGTTCCTCCAAATGATGCCGGTGCGGTTTCATATTTTCCGCATAGCGGTTGCCAGGTACTTCCGCCATTTATACTTCCAAATATCTGCACCTTATCATAATTCTTTTCTAATTGAAATTTGGTGAAGTATTGTAGGTGAGCATAAGTTGCATTTGTTAAGTTGAGAGGGGTAATTAAACTAATGCTTTTATTCTGACTTGCACCATATGTTCCGGTTGGACTATCGGCAATACTACCCGGGCCAATTTTAAATTTCGCAGTTGAAGTTCCCCAACCTCCGGCATTCCAGTTGGTGGTGGTGTTGCATGGATCATTTAAAACGGTTATTGCATTACCATAAATTTTTGAAATGGTATCATAGTGAGTATAAATTCCGTTATTAACCGCTAATAAATACTTTATACTCTGGCCGGATGTCAAACTTCCGCTTAATGTAAACGAAATTGAATCGGTTAAACTTTGATTTAAAGTTAATGCCGGGTAAACTTTAGCACTGCCGGTTGATGCAATTCCTGTACCAACAGGAACTATCGACACAGTAAAGCTTCCGTTTTCTAATCCTAAGCGTTGTAAATCATATTTAATATAGCCGTTATTAAATAAAAAATGATCTTGCGCATCTTTTACTAAAGCAAAGTTAGTAACGAGTTTAGCAAGATTTAAATTTTGATTAAAAGTGGTTTTACAAATATTGATGATGCGTGAACTCGCAGGCCAAAATCCGTCGGATGCAGCACCCGCTTCCGGAGTCATGGATAATATTTTTGGTTTACTGGTTTGCTCGCCATACATCCAATCATCACTGTCTCCATTTGTAACGTAATTTACGGTTTGGTCGCCGGTACCATATAAAAAGCGACTGGTTTCACACATGTAAATGCTCCAATTCACAAATGTAGCAGAGTCGGGAGTGTAAAAACTTGGTAAGTATCCCCACGGATAAATTAATAAATTACTATACGTATGTGCATTTAAAGCTGTTTTAAACTGACGAGTATTGCAGAAGTTACGCATAGCTTGAGTTTCCGGTTCAGAGAATGCTGCTGTTCCTCTATAGGTGTCTGAGCTTGGGGTAGGAGATGAACCTGTATTATCATAACCCCAGTTATGTCCGTAATTGCGATTTAAATCAACTCCAAAAGTTGTTCCATTATTTTTTCTGTTTTTACGCCACATTCCTCCGCCATTTGGATTAGTAGAGCGATTGTATTCGTAACCATCCGGATTTACGCATGGAACAAAATACATTTCAGTATTATCAACCAAAAATTTAATATCGGGATTGGTGTTGTAATTCTCCAATAAATACCACATATAAAAAATAAGTTGTGAAAGAGATGCGGCTTCGCGTGCGTGATGTAAAGCGTCATATAAAACTTCAGGTTCGTTTTCATCTACCCCGGGATTATCTGATATTTTTAAATACCAGATGTTGCGGCCTTCTACACTTTGCGGACTCAAAGCTTGTTTGGCTGTAATAAGATTAGGATAGAGGAGAGTCATGCTATCCAATATGTTTTGCATTTCCGCTAAGGTAAAGTACCCCCCCATACTTCCTAAATGAAAGCGACTTGGTTTTATAACGGTTGGCGCATTACAGTCAACTGGCGCTAATGTTTTATTGAGGTAATCTTGCTTGATGCGTTCTTCATAATAAGAAGCTAAATCGCTAATAATTATTTTGTGTGAAATGTTGTTTTGCTTTAATAAAGCCACTTCGCTTTCAGAAATCTCAGTGATGATTTGTTCGCCCTTTACTTCAGCATGATCAATAGTAATTCCAAGGTTCAATAATTGTTTGGCAATACCTGTAGCGCCGGTAATTTCCACTTTATGGTATTTTTCAACCTGAGAAAAGATAAGATTGCAAGTAGCAATCAATAAGAATGTAAACGTAAGTTTTTTCATTGTACAGAATTATTAATGTAAGGTACATCAATAAGTCTGCAATAGCAAGGGGGCGGCCCTAATAATTTATTCCTAAATTATAAAACACAAAGCTCCACATATCGCCAAACTCATCTATTTGTTTGGAAGTAGGTTTGCCTGCTCCATGTCCGGCCTTAATATCCACACGAATAAGAGCTGGATTTTCGCCTTGTGCATTTTCTTGTAAAGTAGCGGCAAATTTAAACGAGTGTGCCGGCACTACACGATCATCATGATCGCCAGTTAAAACCATGGTAGCAGGATAATTTGTTTTCTTCACATTGTGTAACGGTGAATATTTAATTAAACAATTAAACTCTTCTTTGTTTTCGCTGTTACCATAATCAACACTCCAGGC
>CAYQDP010000302.1:0-4056 GCA_964416235.1 uncultured Flavobacteriaceae bacterium
CCATCTCATAGTTTAACCATTGAAAATAATATTCAATTATATCTTCCAGCTCATCCACGTCAAAAAAACTATGGTTACCATTATTAACCATGTCTTCAAAACGCTTTAGAACTTCTTCAAAGTCTTGACCTTCAAAATCATCTCCGTCAAATTCACTCATAAATGACCCTTGTAATTAATACAAAGTTAAGCTATTTTTTGGCATTTGACCATTATGTTTTTAACAGAATTTTCTTAATTTATGTCAATAAAAAAAGCCTCAAAAAATCACCTGCCAACGGCATCGTGCTAACTTTACACAAAATTTTTATAAAGTGACTTTAATCAAGAGTATTTCAGGAATAAGAGGAACCATTGGCGGAAAACCGGATGATGGTTTAACTCCGTTAGATATTGTAAAATTTACTTCGGCTTATGCTACGTTAATTCTAAAAAACCATAAGGGTGCGCCGCCAAGTGTTGTAGTTGGACGTGATGCTCGTTTATCCGGACCTATGGTGAGCAGCATTGTATGCGGCACCTTAACAGGAATGGGAATTAATGTTTACGATTTAGGTTTAAGCACTACACCAACCGTTGAAATGGCGGTAACCGAATTAAAAGCTCAGGGTGGAATAATTTTAACCGCTTCTCACAATCCAAAACAATGGAATGCTTTAAAGCTTCTCAATGAAAAAGGGGAGTTCATAAGCGAAGAAGAAGGTAAAATGATTTTATCATTGGCACAAAACGATAATTACACTTACGCGGATGTAAATGTGTTAGGAAAAATTACACAACCTGCCGACATGCTCAAAATGCACATCGATAAAATTTTGAAGTTACCTTATGTGGATACAAAAGCCATTGCTGCGGCAAACTTCACGGTTTCAGTAGATGCCGTAAACTCGAGCGGAGGATTTGCAGTTCCGGCTTTATTAGAAGCTTTGGGTGTGAAGAATATTCACAAATTATATTGTGAGCCTGACGGACATTTTGCGCATAATCCGGAACCATTACCTGAGCACTTGGCTGATTTGTCGGCTTTAGTTGTAAAAACAAAATCTCATTTCGGTATTAGCGTTGATCCGGATGTGGATCGTTTGGCTTTAGTGTGTGAAGACGGAGAAATGTTTGGCGAAGAATATACTTTAGTTGCAGTAGCAGATTGTGTGTTATCGTATCACAAAGGCGGTAATACCGTTTCCAATTTATCCTCCACACGAGCTTTGCGTGACGTAACTGAAAAAATGGGAGGGAAGTATTCTGCATCTGCCGTAGGTGAAGTAAATGTGGTGAAAATGATGAAAGAAACCAATGCTGTTATCGGAGGCGAAGGTAACGGTGGTGTGATTCTTCCCGAATTACATTACGGTCGTGATGCATTAGTAGGCATCGCAATTTTCTTAAGTCATTTAGCGAAATTCGGAAAACCAGTTTCGATGCTTCGTAAAGCTTATCCAAATTATTTTATCTCTAAAAATAAAATTGAATTAACCCCGGAAATCAATGTCGATAAAGTTCTGGAGAGTGTAAAAACAAAATATCAGAAACAACCGGTGAATACGGTAGATGGTGTGAAAATTGAGTTTGATAAAGAGTGGGTGCATTTACGTAAATCAAACACCGAACCTATTATTCGTATTTATTCGGAAAGTGAATCCTTGGCTACTGCAGATACCTTGGCTAAAAAAATCATTAGTGATATCAAGGAAATCATAAAACAATAAGTTTAAAAGTCCTATAATAGGACTTTTTTTAAATCTGTAAGCTCAAAAAAATATCGGATATTTGCATACTTAATTATTTTGAACAATGAGTAAAATTTATTTAGACAACGCTGCTACTACCAAGTTAGATGAGGAAGTGTTTAATGCCATGTTGCCTTTTATGAAAGAGGAATTTGGAAATCCTTCTTCTATTCATTCATTTGGACGAAAAACACGTACCGCTATTGAAGGTGCGCGTAAGTTGGTTGCTAAATATTTGAATGTTACGCCTGCAGAAATTTTCTTCACATCCGGTGGAACTGAAGCCGATAACATGGCGATTGTGGAGGCGATAGAAACATACGGCATAAAACATGCTATTTCAAGCAAAATCGAACATCATGCCGTTGAACATACTTTGGCAACTCTTGAAAAAGAAGGTAAGGTAAAAGTGAGTTGGGTAAATGTAGATACAAATGGAAATGTGGATTTAAATCACCTCGAAGAATTATTGAAAAACAATGAGCGTAGTTTGGTCTCACTCATGCATGCCAATAATGAAATCGGAACTCTGTTACCAATTAAAAAAGTAGGTGAGTTATGCGAAAAATATAACGCTCTTTTTCATAGCGATACTGTTCAAACCATGGGACATTATAAATTGGATTTACAAAGTTTAAAAGTTCATTTTGTGACCTGTGCAGCACATAAATTTCATGGACCAAAAGGTGTGGGTTTTCTTTACATTAATCACAATGTGAAAATTAAACCTTTCATCAATGGTGGTGCTCAAGAACGTAACATGCGCGGAGGAACCGAAAACGTTTACGGTATAGTGGGATTAGCCAAAGCATTTGAATTGGCTAATGAACATATGGATGAGCACCAAAACCATATCAAAGCATTAAAAGCTTATATGAAAGAGCAATTAGAAAAGAACATTGAAGGAATGGACTTTAACGGCGAGACAGGCGAGGGTGGATTATATACAGTTTTAAATTGCCGTTTCCCACATCATCCGGATGCGGAAATGTTATTGTTTAATTTAGACATTGCAGGTATTGCAGCGAGTGGAGGAAGTGCCTGTAGCAGCGGTAGCAATCAAGGTTCTCATGTGTTGCGCGGTATCGGAATCGACATGAGTCGCCCTTCCGTACGTTTCAGCTTCAGTAAATACAACACCAAAGAAGAAATTGATAGTGTAGTGAAGAAGTTAAAAGAAATGTTTGCCGTAACAGCGAAAGCTTAATTACGCGTTAATTCTTCAATGACAACAGCGTGCTGAGGAAATTCAGTACAAAGTGTTTTTCTTTCTGCCATTTCAAAATCATTAAAATCAAATCCGGGAGCAACGGTGCAGCCTACAAAGCTAAAGTTCCCTCCATTTTTTACTCGTGATCCAAACCAGTGATTTTTTGGAACAACGTATTGCGGTACTTCTCCTTCTGAAATAGTGTTGCCAATTCGCGTAATTTTTAATTCTCCGCTTAAAGTGATTTCAATTACCTCCAAGGGATCACCGCCATAAAAATGCCACATCTCATCCGATTTAATGCGGTGTAATGCCGAAAAATTGTTTTTCTCAATCAGAAAGTAGATACCGGTGCAATAATTTCTTTCTCCTTCAAATCCTGCGAAAGTACTTTGTTCTGAACTGCGATAGGTTTCCTTATAATAACCTCCTTCTGGATGAGGGAGTAATCCCAACGTTTCAATAAGCTGTTTTACTTCCATTATTCTTCGTTTACGTAATAAAGCTTGTAATATTTTAGGCCCATAGCTTCATCATAGCCGCGCTCTACATAATCATGTCGACCATGAATGTAAATATGAAAGTTTTTATCCAGCTTCACTACGCTACGCATGTATTTCTGGTTTTTCTTCACGGCAGTGGGAGAAATATCAAACTCATCAATCGAATTAAAATCCAAGCGCTCACTAAAATCTTTACGATAATCTTTAAAAGCTTTGATTAATTCGGGTTGTACCATTACATCTTTCTCAAATTCTTTAATGTTGAATTTGTCTTTTTCTTTGAAATAAGCAGTGCTTTTATTCAACATCATCATTTGATCTTCTTTCTTCACATTATTATCTTCCGTTAAAATTTCCTCACAAAAACCGCGACAAGTTTCAATAAAATTGCTGGTATGATAATAGCCGTTTTCTTTAAGCGTTGCATTTAAGAAATCAACCTCCCAATACGTAGCGCATTCTGCTACTTTGTTGTTATTATCGATTATGCTGAGTTTATATCCTCTTTCTTGCTCCGTATTAAAAATCAAACAACCTTTATCCAGCTTGTTGATTTTAATACCAGTATCGCAGTCCATGTCGAAATTATCTACATGCTGATATACCTTCAGAT
>CAYQDP010000303.1:0-4051 GCA_964416235.1 uncultured Flavobacteriaceae bacterium
CATCCACACCTGCCAATAAAGTTTTTAAAACATTCAATGGTTTTTTTGGCATAATGAAAGAAGTAGAAGCACCGGCTTTAGCATCATTACGTGTGTAACGAACTAATTTGTGAGCGTCTGTTGCAACGAAGATGGAATTAGTTTCGGTAAACTGACAATACACGCCACTCATAACGGGACGTAAATCGTCGTTACCTGTTGCGAAAATAGTTTTATTGATAGCAGAAGCAAGTATGTCACTTTTGATAACGATAGAAGTTTGTGAATCTAACTTTGGCATTTTAGGATACTCTTCACCGTTATGTCCGGTTAAAGTATAATCTCCTGTTTCAGTTTTTAATTTCGCTGAGAATTTTTTGTTATCGATGATGAAAGAAATCGGTTGTTCAGGTAAGTTAGATAAAGCATCCAATAAAGTTTTAGCCGGTATTGCAATACTTCCGCCCTGAGAAGCTTCCACTTTTAACCCGGTAGTGATGGTAGTTTCCATATCACTTGCAGATATGGTTAACTCTCCGTTGTTTACTTCAAATAAAAAACAATCTAAAATTGGAATGGTGTTGTTAGTGTTTAATACTCCGCCAACGGATTTTAAATGTTTTAATAAAGTGGTTGATGATACAACAAAATTCATATGCTTCTTAATTTAGTAGATTCAATAAATACAATAAAAAAACAGGTAGAACAAGTCACACCTATTCATTAACAAATTTAAGTTTACCTCTAAAATAAGGGGTTTAAACTGCCTTTAGTTTTGAACTACTTTTTAACAGTGTTTTTAGGAAGGAAATAGACGTATGTAGGGAGTAATTTTCCGAATACATAAAACTGAACAAGCGCCACTTCTTTATCATTGTCATAACGCATAAAACAACGGTCGGGATCATACTTATAATCGATACCGTATTTCTTGTTTATTTCAAAAGTTGAGTTCTTATGAAGGAAATTAAACACCTTGGTTTCGTTTTTTGTATCGGTAATTGTAAGTTTCATATAGGGCATTGCCGAGCGAAGTGAGTCGCATAATTTTTTATTAAAATTGGTCAATAATTTTTCGTAACTGATGTTCTGGAAGTAGGCGAGATATTGTTTCATTTTAGATTCATCGAAAGCAATGTCTTGCCCGTTAAGTTTTTTTAATTCGAATTGTGTTGTGCTCTTTAGGTTAATTACAAAAGAGGAATCAGGATTTTCGGCAAGTTCAAGTTTAATGGTTTTTAAATTGGGCGGAATATAATTTACTACAACCCTGTCACGCCATTCAGATTCATCGGTAATGTAACGCGGCGCTAAAAATCCTGTAAATCCCGGAATAAAGGTTAAGTAGGGTTCATCGTAATTCTCACCGTTACTTAGATTCGTTAAAATCATGTAGCTTCCATCGTTATCTAAGCTTTCATGACCTACATAATATTGTTTAATTAATTCTTCACCTTCATAAATTTCCACTTTTATAGAGCTGGTTGCCATTCGTTTTATCACGGCTTCACGAGCTGCTTTGCTTACAGGGGATTTTACATCCACCATTTTCATGGTATATAATAAAAGGCTGATGGCATCAGGTCTTGCGGGGTATTTCCCATTTACAATCCAAGCATTTCCTTTTTTCTCAACAGTCACACTTTTTCCATCCTTATCTGCCAAAAATATTTTGGTGATGACAGAAGTGTCTTCCACTGCAAAGTTGCGTGCATCTTTATTGAGGGTAGACCCGGAAGTTTTATTTTTATAGAGCCAAAAAGAGATAGCGCATAATACGCACAATGCAGTAATAACCAATAAAGAAGATTTATTCTTCATAACAACTAAAATAAAAATAAATTAAACTAAGAGGCGGGGTTAATTTCTCTTAGTGTATTCGCTACGCTTATTAAATAAAGCGTCGGCTAATTTGTTGTAACGTAATGAAATTTCAAAACCTCCAACAGTTCTTGATGCTTTTCTGTAACCTGAAACATTGGCATCGTAAGATAATCCAATGGCATAATTACCCATATCAATTAATATTTGCGGAATAATTGCGTCTCCAACACGGTAAAACAAACCAACGCCAAATGAGTTTTCTACTTTTTCACCGGTAACTTTAGTTCCGTTTTTAAAACGATATTTAATATAAGTACCTGCGTTGATTTCTGTTGCCGGTCCTTGAATCATGTAAATGAAAGACGGGTTAACGGTAACTTTGCTGTTTGGTACATCGTAACGAACAGTTGCTGAACCAACATAACGCGTAGGTAAGCGATAAGGCTCTGCATAAGGTGCACCGGTATTTGGATCAATTTGTGAGTTACCAAATTCTTGTTTAGCACGATTTAAATGAAAAGCAGCAACACCAATTCTTAAGCTTGTAATATAATCGCGATCATTTCTTTTTTTATCAGTGATAAATTCATAAGCTAATCCTGCACCTAAATCAGAACTAGTATAAGATTGATATGCTACACTCTCACCGGTTGGACGAGAAGGGTCAATTTCGGTTCCATTATATTGTGTAGCGTAAGTCAGCTTCGCGTAATTTGCATTATTCATTGAAATACCACCATTGATACCTGCGGATAATGCGCTTTTAGCTGTAAGTTTTAGAATAGCACTCAGGTTTAAGTTAGCCATGGTGTTTTGCAAATTAGCAGCGCCGGCTTTATCATTAAAAATACTTAACCCAATACCTAAGAATGCAGATTTGTGACGGTTGCGGAACAAACCTCCGTCAACCGATAATCCCATGGTTTGGTAAGGTTTTCCCATTGAAGCCCATTGGTTACGGTATCCGGCAATAACACGATAATATCCTGCAAAAAATCCTGTATTGGCAGGGTTTAAATATAAAGGAGATTCCTGTATTTGTGCCAAGTGAATATCCTGAGCATTTACTTTTGAAGTAAGTGCAGAGATGGCTAAACAGGAAATAAAGATTATTCTTTTCATAAATGTGTAATACTACTAATGCTGGTTACCTGATTAATGTTACGTTACCTTTAATTATTTTATCCTCACCAAGCACATTTTTGTATGTTAAAAGATAGGCGTATACACCTGTCTGTGCAAGCTGACCGTTATAATTTCCGTCCCAACCCTGGCTCCAATCTGTAGAGCGGAAAACTTCTTGTCCCCAGCGATTCCAAATACGTAGTTCGTAGTTTTGAGAGAAGCGAGCCGCAGCTCCTAAAGGTGAGAAAGTTTCATTTTGTCCGTCGCCATTTGGTGTAAATCCGGTTGGGAAAACAACGTCGGTTCTTTTATCTGCGAATACTGCAGTAATATAATCGCCCTCTGTTAATACAAATGATATGGAGTCCTTAAATAAATAATTATTACTGTTCAAATTTCCTGGAGATGCCGTTGTACTATTGGTACTTGCAGTAAACTCCCAGTGGTCAAAAACGTAAACACTTGTATCAGTTGGATAAGCTTCCAAATATGTATTCATGTAAGGTGGAGTTTTTGTTTGATAGTAATCGCCACTCCAAACAAATGAAGTTAAGTGTAAACTATTTAAATCAACTGTACCGGCGCCCGAAGGTTTAACATCAATATTGAGAGTATACGGCCCTGCAAGGTTTAAACATTTCGATAATAATGAATCAGCTTTAGTACAACGTTGAGTAATTCGTTCGCGTAAAGTATCCATGTTAAAGTCCCAGTCTGGTTGTTGTACACCCCAGAAAGCACAATGGTTAGCCATCTCCGCGTTAAACATATTTCTGAAATAGTTGTAATGGGCAAGCATTTTGTTACAACTTAAAACAGTGTTTAATAAATCCTGATAGCGATTGAGATAATCATTCTTAAACTTAGCGTTTAACAACAAACGATTCAACATGATAGTGTGTCCAACATAACTTGATGCAACCGTAGTATACGTATTAGGATTGGTTGGGAAAACTGTAGAAGTAAAGATACACGGTGATGTCATCATTGGCGCGGTGCCTGATGTAGTGAATGTGGTAGGAGAAACACGTAATCCTAAAATATTGTTTAAATCCCACATAAAATATCTCCACTTCATTAAAGTATCAGCACTTGCAATAGGTGCTTTAGCACCATTATTTCT
>CAYQDP010000304.1:0-4049 GCA_964416235.1 uncultured Flavobacteriaceae bacterium
AATTTCTTCTTTTGCTTTTTTATCAGCATCAGCATTTGCTTCTGCTTCACGTTTCATTTTCTCAATTTCCTCTTTGCTTAATCCGGATGAAGCTTCGATACGAATGTTTTGAGCTTTACCGGTTGCTTTATCTTTTGCAGATACAGATAAGATACCGTTTGCATCAATATCAAATGTTACTTCGATTTGAGGAACCCCACGTGGAGCCGGCATAATACCATCTAAGTTAAACTGACCAATGGTTCTGTTATCTTTAGCCATCGGACGCTCACCTTGTAATACATGTAATTGTACACTTGGTTGGTTATCGCTGGCTGTTGAGAACGTTTCTGATTTTTTAGTCGGAATTGTTGTGTTACTTTCAATTAATTTAGTGAATACGCCACCATAGGTTTCAATACCTAAACTAAGTGGTGTTACGTCTAATAATAACACGTCTTTTACTTCTCCGGTTAAAACTCCACCTTGAATAGCGGCGCCTAAGGCTACCACTTCATCCGGATTCACACCTTTACTTGGTGCTTTACCGAAGAATTTTTCAACCGCAGATTGAATTGCAGGGATACGTGTTGAACCACCCACTAAGATAATTTCATTAATATCAGAGGTGCTTAATCCTGCGTTTTTCAATGCTGAGCGACAAGGCTCAATGGTACGCTGAATTAAACTGTCGGCTAATTGCTCAAATTTTGCACGGCTTAAAGATTTCACTAAGTGCTTAGGAATTCCGTTTACCGGCATGATGTAAGGCAAGTTGATTTCTGATGATGTAGTGCTTGATAATTCAATCTTAGCTTTCTCAGCAGCTTCTTTTAAACGCTGTAAAGCCATTGGGTCCTGACGTAAATCTACACCTTCTTCTTTTTTGAATTCATCTGCTAACCAATCGATGATAACTTGATCGAAGTCGTCACCACCTAAGTGAGTATCACCATCGGTTGATTTTACTTCAAATACACCGTCACCTAATTCAAGTACAGAAACGTCGTGTGTACCACCACCGCAGTCGAACACTACAATCTTCATGTCTTTACCTTTTTTATCAAGACCATAAGCTAAAGCAGCAGCAGTTGGTTCGTTGATGATACGTTTTACTTTTAAGCCTGCAATTTCTCCGGCTTCTTTTGTAGCCTGACGTTGTGCGTCGTTAAAGTAAGCAGGTACTGTAATAACAGCTTCCGTAACCTCTGTACCCAAATAATCTTCGGCTGTTTTCTTGATCATTTTGCTTTCACGTTGCATGACATCACAGCAGAGGGCAACCGGGTGGCGGTGACCGCTGAATCGCGGGGGCGCCACAAAAGCGGGAAAGACTACAACAATCATTATCATTTTCTTTTCTTCATCTTTTGTAAGATGATAGCGGAGATTTCTTGCGGCGTATATTTTCTATCGTCGATTTGAACGCGAGGTGTGTTGTTGTCACCTTTTACCACTGCGTATGGTACACGTGCGATTTCTTTTGTTACTTCATCATAAGTTTGTCCCATAAAACGTTTAATAGAGTAAACAGTTTTACGTGGGTTGGTGATAGCCTGGCGCTTTGCAGGGTCTCCTACTTTGCGCTCGCCACCTTCCACAAATGCCACTACAGATGGAGTTGTGCGTTTGCCTTCGTAGTTTGCGATAACAACTGATTCGTTACCTTCCATTACTGCTACGCAGCTGTTGGTGGTTCCTAGGTCTATTCCAATTATTTTTGCCATAGTTCTAAAGTTTTTCCTTTATATAGTCAATAGTTATGCCAAACACCATATGGGCCTATTTTTCTGACAGGCTGGCAGAATGTTAAAAAAGGACTATAATTTTGACAGTAAAGCCTTGGTTTTAAGTCAATTTGACATTAGTTACAAATGGCAGAAGGATTGCCATCACTCTTTAAAAAGCGAAGATTGCATGTAGGCTTAGTCGTTGCCATGTAATCAATCCAATTTACTGAGATTTGTTTAGAGATATGGTGACGTGAGCGACTGCTGAAAATACCAAAGCCACCTCCATCAATATTGGAATAAACCGGTTTGTCTTGAGCAACAGATGTTGATGGAGCACTAATTTTCAAGAAATCAGAAAAATCCTGTGCGGCTGCCGTAACTATATAATCCATTTTAATGATTTTACGGAATAACAAATTAGAAGGCTCATCGGCATTTAATTTACCAACCAGGAAAGCATAAAAATCTCCTGAATTGAAATTAACTGTTAATTGCTCTCCTCCATTTAAATCGTTCGACGATACTGTAGGGAAATTAAAATCAACGTATTTTGGAACTAAAGCACCTGTTGCTAATGAATCGGCATAATGGAAACGCATTACGATATCATAATCTCTTGCATTTACAATTGAATTAAAACGAATGGTTCTGTTAACTGTTGGTATAGAATAATCAATATAATAAGAGGATGGATTACTTGGGTTGTAAGCAACTGGATAGTACGGAGGTGCTAACGGAGGGAAAGAATATGGCTTAACGCTGTCAATAATTAAACCTTTGGATGTAAAAACATTTCCGGTTTTATTATTAGTAATAGTTAATTTATAATCACCAAATGTGTACAATTTATCATCTGTATAAAACAAACGTTGATTAGTATTAAACATACCGCTTTGGGTTTGAATTACGGTATCATTTAAAATAATTTGCTTTTTAGTAGGATTGCCAACTGTAGTTAGTGCTAATACTCCGTTATCGTAACGCTCCAATGTTACGGTTAAATCACCTTTCTTATAATTAATGGAATCATTCACCTGAGCCATTTGGTAAGCGTTTCCTTCTCCTAAAAATATCTTATTGATCCTTACAAACTGTCTGTTCTCCTGGGGGTTTAAAATCGCATATACGGATACAGATTCCTTATATGGTGCTAAAATATTTAATTCGTTTTTGCAGGCATTAAATAAAGCTGCAAAAGCCAACATGAATACAGTAAATTTATTTTTGAAACGCATGTAACAAAGATAATATTATAATACTAAGATAAAAAGCGCCTTTTCGGCTATTTTATCAATTGGTGAATTTGCCTGTATAAACTGCTCCATCCGGGATATAACTGTTGGGAAAAACTTCTTTCATGAAAAACGGTTATAAAGAGTCCATTTACCTTTTTGGCCTCGGCTATCAGTGATTCAATATCTTTTTGTACTTCTTCAATTTTGACCTTTTTATATATGTAATAAGCCCCATCCATTAAGGCAAAAGGGACTGCCATCACCGAAAAAGATTTCTCAGACGCAAAATCGTAATAATAAAACGGTAATGTTGTGCCGGCTCTGTAACCTGCGGCAGATGCAAATCCCATTGTAAAATCATAAGAAATCCCAGCCTTTTCAAGATAAAATGGCGTAGTTCGAATATTAAACCGCAAATAGTGCTGTCTCGAAATCAAAATGTTTTTCTGAGCATGATCTCCTAATAATTTTGTTTCTTCTGAAATTCCTTGTTCATCATCGGAAGAAAAATAAGATGGGTGAATTCCAAATTCAACCTTATTGCCCTTTAATTTAGCGAAAAGTTTTTTAAACTCGGTATGACCCGGATTTATGGTACGATCGAATTCCGTGTTGTTTTTATAAAGAAAAAAATAGAATAATGGTGTGTGAGTATCATGAGCCAATTGTATTTGTTCATCATATTTATCAAAGGGGTCACCCTTTCCAAAGAATACAGAAGCTAATCTTGAAGCAAACATTCCAAAATCAAGTCTGAACAAATCTTTTACTGCTCCTCCTGCATTTCTAATCAATGATTTTCCTTTAAACGCGTACAGATTATCAACATCTATGGTAGACACAAATTTAAAGCTTCGTTGCTGAAATCTTATGTCCGGATATTTTTTATGCAAACCAATTTTAAGTTTTTCTATCCATAAATCCACAATTGGTTTTTTCAGACATGATAATTTGTACATGAGAGAGTTTCTTACTTCAAAACGCCCGTGCATATCTTTTACATATTTCTGCCACTCTTCATAACGGGAAATGCAATGAAACACCGCAGAAAAAATATCTAAATCAATATGACTTGAAAGAGCATTATCCTAGCCGTGAAGCT
>CAYQDP010000305.1:0-4035 GCA_964416235.1 uncultured Flavobacteriaceae bacterium
GAGAAATACGGAAGATTCATATAGCCTGTTAATTTTTTATTAGAGTCGTAAAGCGCAGTGTACAGCGAAAGATAATTTAAGCTGCCTGTTTTATCTCTAGTAATAAAATACTGCGCTTGGTTTTCTTTGAAATGCAAAATTGCCTCAGGATTTATTAATCCTGAGTTGAGTCCGGTATTAAATAATTGCGGACGAGACGAAGCAAATAACAAGCCGTTTTTGTTATAGAGTGAGATGTCTGAACTAAACAGGGCGGCATATTTTTGTAAGATTGATTCGGTAAAGGGCTTGCTGTTTATGTCAATGGGTTTGTTATAAAATAAAACATTGTTTAATTCATTTTGCAATTGCGCGGCTTTTTCGATAATGGAACGACTTTGTTCATCTTCTGATTTTTTAATTACTAAGTTAACGGTAAAAACACCAACAGCGCCAAGGGATAAAAACAGAAAGCCAACTACAAATAACTGAATGCGACGATTTAAAGTAAAGAAACCATTCTCTTTTTTGCTGAATAAATAATAGAAGCCAAACAAAATAACACCGAGTAAAGAATAGAATAGAAAATAATATGAGTTGGCTGTGAAATAGTAATTAAATCCTTTGTTTTTGTAACTTACTACTAATTGCGTTTCTTTATTGGGAACCGTTAACTGATGACTGTACTCTTTCGTGTTTTGCTCTAATACTTCTTTACCGAAATGCTGAGGATAAATGTAATTCCCATAAACGGAGCTTAATACGCCATTCTTGTAAATAGCGTATGAAAATTGTTTGTAACGACTTTGTTTTTGTTGTGGTTCGTCGAGTAACAATTCTGAAAAACTCCCGCCGCTTGTAAATTGTTTAGGTTCTAGTTGAACATAAAGCGAATAAGGCGCCTTTCCGCCCTGAGAATTGTTTCTTAAATCTATTTTTCCAACATAACGCGAATTTTTTTTGTATTCAGGAATGAAATATAAATCTTCACAAATAGTAGGCTCACCATTTTTAATTTGCTCATCAAAATAATCGTGATTGTTTAATTGGTAATGCGTGTTTTTTAAATAGGGCATGCATAATGAATCAAACACACTTAGTTCAATGGTGTATTTTTCGAAGTAGCGTGTAAAGTAAATTTGCCTCAATAATTGTTCGGTTTCATTGTTTTGTAAGGGCAATCGACGAATGGCCTTATGTAAAGAAGAATCTTTTTTGATTTTTCCTGCAACTTTTAAAAATTCACTCTCTAAAAATGCATCTTGCCGGTCGCTCAATTGTTCGGATAAGTGAGTAAGACTTTGTTTTTCGCTAATAGTGTTGTACTCCCCGAAAATCCATGATGTAATGATAGCAAAGGCTAATACTCTGAAACCGGCACTTAAAATACTCTCGGTGTAATTATATTTTCTAAATGCAACAGAAATGAACATTAACAGTGGTAACCAAAACCATTCCACAACACTTACGGTTTCTTTTAATAAAAAAAAGTAAATCAGACTATAAGTGATAAATCCAAGTGTAAGAGAAATTACACCCTCTTTTTTGTTAATTACAAATAGCAACTTAATTAATTTTTCAATGAGTAACATTAAAGTGAAACCATTGACGAATACAATTCCTAAACACAAGAAACTAAGTGGTGAAAGATTAAAAATACCTGAGAAATCTAGCGGAATGGTAGAATTGAATACCAAGTTTCTGACAGTAACATTTAACTGAAGTGATAAGAAGACTAAAACAATCAAATAAACGAATAGTCCTGCCCATTTAAATGTGGTGTTTTTGATTTCGGGATTAAAACAGCGGCAAAAAATTAATGTCCAGGTAAAAAATAAAATTACATTAATGATAATATCACCGAGATATCGGTTAAAAAAAGAGTCCGTTGTGCCGTACAAACTTACGTCATATAGTGCTGATGTGTATAAATGGGAAGGGAATTCGAAATAAATCATCGCGCTACGTAGTGCAAGAGTTATTACACTTCCAATTAATAGTTGTGAAAGGCTTATTGTATTTCTGAAACTATAATTAATCAGACTGATGGCTAAAATCAGGAGTCCACCAAAGAATAAAATGCCGGGTAAACTTGTTTTTTCTGATATAGAACCTTCCTGTTTATCAATGCCAAATAAAGGTTTTTTGCTTGCCGACAAAATAGAATTTTCTTTAGCAGCCGACAGATTCAGTTTACAATTCCCGCCAAGGCTTAACCAACTTACAAATCCGTTTTTGAAATAACTGTTTTGAACATCATACTCTTTTGAAATCAGAAGTAGTCCGAAAAGTTTTACGTTTTTGTTTTGCCTTAATTCATAGTAGTACCATCCATTGCGAAGATGAAGCATGCCTTCGTTGTTTTTTACCTCGCGTATACTTTGATCAATGGGTGCTAAATTGGAAGTCCAAAATTTTATTGAATCATTGCGATAGGCTAACAACACAATGCCCTCCTTAACCAAATAATCACTTTCACTTAATAAGGCTTCATTAAAATCGAGCGAGTTTTGAGAAATCTGACTTTCAAGCCAATTTAAGGTTTCACTAACACGTTTTTCTTTTAATGTAAAATTGGTTTGCGCAAGGCTTACCGATTTATTAACTGAATCGGATTTGAAATAAAACGCAACCGAAGCGGCAATCCAAAGCAACAGTGCCGCAATAAAACCAAGGTTTGTATTAATTTTTCCGGTCATTTTACCCCAAGCAATGTAGCGAATTTTATCCGATTAAAGAGTAGGCTCAGGCTAAAATCATTCAAGACCTCACTTCACTCATTTGCTTATACTTTCACATTTTTTAAGAATATGCAGCATAATTTTTGAACCTGAGGGCGGGTTAAGTGTACAGGCTATTAAATAAGCTTGCAAAATGACCGTTTAACAATATATGCTGTTTAAAAAGAATAAGTATTCAGACTTAGGTGATGAAGAGCTGATGTTGCATATATGCGATGGTGAAACCGGCGCGTTTGATGAATTATATAAACGTTACGGCAAACGCTTGTTGAGTTATTTTATGCGTATGCTGAATTACGATAAATCTATTGCGGAGGATGCGCTTCAGGACACGTTCATGAAAGTTGCCGAGAAGCCGGAGAGTTTTGATGGTTCACGTTCTTTTAAAACCTGGATTTTTAGCATAGCTTCCAATTATTGTAAAAATGTTTATCGTCATGAGGAAGTAGTGCGTAACAGTAAGCAAGAATTGGCTTATACGGCCTGTGCCTCCGATGATTTTGATTTAAAATGCAGCACGCAAAAATTAGACGGATTTACCTTCAGACAGGCATTGGATCAAGTGTTGGATGAATTAGCCCCCGAACGAAAGGAAGCTTTTATCTTACGTTACCAGGAAGACAGAAGCATTCAGGAAATTGCGCAAATTCAAAATTGTCCTGAAGGTAGTGTTAAGTCACGACTTCATTACACACTAAAAATATTAGAAGAGAAATTACAACATTTTAAACCGTAAATCTAAAAGTTATGAAAGAGAACATAGATGATTTATTCAAGCAGCATTTTGATGAGAGTCTTGCGAATATGCAGGATCCAACTACTGATTTGGTAAAGATTGCGCGAGAGAAAATTGCCTCTAGAAAATCTGTATCTGCATCCGGTAGGTGGACTTTTCCGTTTTTTTTCAAAGTTGAAATTTCTGTTTATCAGGCGGCTTTCACAGCTTTATTAATCGCTGTTACCGTTTTGTATTATTCGAAACAAAAATATTCTCCTGAGAAGGCGCTTGGCGAAAAAACCTATCCTGCTAATTCATCGATTAACAGCTCAACAGTTTTAGCCGGACTAACACAACATACGCTTAATGAGTCGGCGGTAAAAAGCTCAACCGTATTAACCAGTATTATGACCTTTGTAGCGAAAAATTAAATGAAAAAATTATTGATTTTAATACCAACCGGTGTTTTTGTATTCACATTAAACAGTTGCGGAAAACCCACCGAAAGCAGGGTGCATATGGATGAAATCGCCAACCGAACATCCGATTCATTACAGCTTTTGGTAGACAGTTTAATGAATGAACCCTGGCGAGTAA
>CAYQDP010000306.1:0-4029 GCA_964416235.1 uncultured Flavobacteriaceae bacterium
AGTCGCCGAAATCGTGGAAACGGTTTACGACAGTGTAAATAATTTAATGGATGCCGCCGGTTTTGGTATCGGTTTATTCGATTCAAAAAAGCAGCAAGTTATTTTCCCGCTATATATCGAAGGAGATGAAAAGTTTAAAGACTTAACCTATGATGTAAAGGATACCGAAAAGTTAACTGTAAACTGTTTTGTCAATAAGCGTGAGATTGTCATCAACGATTTTAGTAAAGAGTACCATCTTTATTTTAAGAATTATGTTGCTCCATCATTTGGAAAGGCTGTTAGTTCCATTATTTATCTGCCGTTAAATGTGCGAGGCAATACGGTTGGTGTAATTACGGTTCAGAGTTTTAATTCAAATGCTTATTCGCAATATCATTTAAATATTTTAAGAAACCTTGCTTCCTATTCGGCTATCGCTTTAGATAATGCCCAGATTTATGAATTGCAGGAAAAAACAATTTTCGCGCGAACGCGTGAAGTGATTTCTCAAAAAGAAGAAATCGAAAAAGCGTATCAAAATAATAAGCTTTTAAGTGAGGTTGGTCGTGAGATTACTTCAACGCTCAACTTCGAAGAGATTTTTGACAAACTTTACTCTTATGTAAATCGTTTGATGGATGCTACTGTTTTCGGTATCGATATTTATCATCCTGACAAAAATTTAGTAGAGTATAAATTCAGTATTGAAAAAGGTGTTAAATGCAATACCATCGATACTGTTTCGATGGATAACGATAATAATTTCTCAGTTTGGTGTATTAAAAACAAAAAGGAGATTTTTATTAATGATAACATTACTGAACATACTAAATATGTGAAGCAAATTAATGTTATTAGTGGTGATCTTACTCATTCCCTGATTTTCTATCCAATTATGTATGGAGAAAAAGTGTTAGGGGCAATTACCATACAAAGTTTCGAAAAGAACGCTTATAAAGAGCATCATCTCGATACCTTAAGAACTTTGGCGAGTTATATTGCCATTGCTTTTGAAAACGCTTCTCTTTACGAAAACTTAGAGGAAAAAGTTAAAGAGCGCACATTAGAAGTTGTAAAGCAAAAAGAAGAAATAGAAAAGAACAACGATAATACAAAGTTGTTAAGTCAGATTGGTCGCGAAATAACAAGTACTTTTTCCACTGAAGATATTATCAGTAAAGTTTACAAACACATTAACCAACTAATGGATGCTACGGCATTCGGAATTGGTATTTACGATGAAGCTTCACAACAATTGGTTTTTAAAGGTGTGATTGAAAAAGGGGTGAAGCTGTCTGATTTTTCATATTCCATTAATTCTACTGACCGTCCTGCTGTGTGGTGTTACAGCACTCAACAGGATTATAAAATAAACAACTTCAATGATGAGTTTGTAAAGAGTAAAAAGGTAACAGATTATCAGGCTAAAGCCGGAGAAAATCCGGAATGTATCATGTACGTTCCGATTACTCAGAAGGATAAGCGCATCGGTGTGGTTACTGTTCAAAGTTTTGCACGCGATGCTTACAGCGACTATCATTTGCAGTTATTAAAGAGCTTAGCTGTTTACATGGCAATTGCTCTCGATAACGCAGCTTTATATGAACATCAGGAAAAAGTGATTGCAGATAGAACTAAAGAGGTTGTTATTCAGAAAGAGGAGATAGAGAAAGCATATCAAACAAATAAGCTTTTAAGTGAAATCGGACAGCAAATTACTTCAACGTTAAATTTTGAAGAAATTTTTGATAAACTGCATTACTATGTCAATCAGCTAATGAATGCCGATTGTTTTGGTATTCGTTTATATCATCCCGACAAAAATGTTGTAGAATATAAATACGGAATAGAAAGAGGCGCTAAATATCACAGCGTGGCATCCATTTCTATGGATGATGACGATAATTATTCTGTTTGGTGTATCAAGAATAAAAAGGAAATATTCCTTAACGACAACCTTAATGAATATAAAAAATATGTAAAGCAAATTAAGGTCGTAAGTGGGGATATGCCACACTCTTTAATCTTCTATCCAATTATGATGAAGGAGAGAGTGCTTGGTGTGGTAACAATTCAAAGCTTTGAGAAATTCGCTTATAAAGAACATCACCTTGATGTTTTAAAAACTCTAGCTTCTTACATTGCGATTGCTCTTGAAAATGCTTCACTTTATGAGAACATGGAAGATAAAGTGAAGGAACGTACACTTGAGGTTGTTAAGCAGAAGGAAGAAATTGAAAAGACCTATGAAAACACACGTTTATTAGGTCAAATTGGTAAAGACATTACATCAACTTTATCAGTGGATGAAGTAATCGAAAAAGTATACTCCAACGTAAATACCTTAATGGACGCTTCCGTGTTTGCGATTGGATTGTTTAATGAATCTTCGCAACGATTGGTTTTTACTGGTACCATGGAGCGTGGCAAAAAGCTGGATGATTTTTCTTACACCTTAACTGATGATACTATTGGTGTTTGGTGTTATAATCAAGGTAAAGAAGTATTAATAAACGATTATCCGGTTGAGCATACAAAATATATTAAACAAGATTATGTGGCCGCTGTAGGTGATGATACGCTCTCAATGATTTTCTTACCGATTTATGGTAAGGATAAAAAATTAGGAGTTTTATCGGTACAAAGTTTTAAAACACATTCTTATTCCGATTATCATTTAAATATTCTTCAAAACCTCGCTGTTCATATTGGCATCGCTATCGATAACGCATCGTTATACGAAAATATGGAAGAGCGTGTTGAAGAACGAACCAAAGAGATTGAAAAAAATTACAGCGATACAAAGCTATTAAGCCAGATTGCGGAAGATATAAGTTCATCTCTTTCGGTTGAAACAATCATTTCGAAAGTTTATACAAACGTGAATAAACTTTTGAAGGCTGATTGTTTCGGTATTGGGATGTTTAATCCAACAAATGGCTTTCTTGAGTTTAAAGGTTTCGTAGAAAACAATCAGTTAATGGATACTTTTGGTTATCCGGCAAATGATCCGAATAGATTAGCTGCAATTTCTTTCACAAATAACCGTGAAATATTTATAAATAATTATGCGGTAGAGTACGTTAACTATATAAAAGGAATGCAGGCTCCGGTTTCCGGAAAAGATTCTGCCTCTATTATTTACTTACCAATTCAATCTAAAGGAGTAACAATTGGTGTGTTAACTGTTCAGAGTTTTGAAGTAAATGCTTACACGGATTATCACTTAAATATCCTAAAAAGCTTGGCAATTTCAATTGGTATTGCTCTTGACAATGCGGCATTGTATGAAAACCTGGAAGAAAAGGTAAAAGAGCGCACAGCAGAAGTGTTTGAGCAGAAAGCTATCATTGAAGAAAAGAACAAGGATATAACAGATAGTATCCGTTATGCAAAGAAAATTCAGTTGGCTTTAATGCCTGATACGGATTTACTCACCACTGCATTTTCTGAAAGTTTTGTTTATTATCGTCCGAAAGATATTGTGAGCGGTGACTTCTATTGGATAGAAGTATTTAAAAATGATATTACTGTGTTTGCAGCAGCAGATTGTACCGGACATGGTGTGCCGGGTGCATTCATGTCGTTAATTTGTAACGACTTGATGAATCAAGTGATTAAGGATCAAAATGTAACAACACCTGCACAAGTTTTAACTATTCTTGATGAGCGTTTGCGCGCCATGTTAAACAAGAGCTCCGACCATTCTTCTAATGATGGTATGGATATTGCTCTTTGTGCTTATCATCCAAAACACATGATGTTACAATATGCCGGTGCTCACCGACCGTTATTACTTATTCGTGATGGAGAATTAATAGAGTATAAGCCAAGTAAACACTCAATTGGAGGATATTTAACAGGTAATAAAGTTTTTAACGATAATGTAATTCAGTTACAAAAGGGTGATCAGGTTTATATTTTAACCGATGGCTACGCCGATCAATTTGGTGGTGAAAACGGTAAGAAATTCAAATTCAAAAAACTCCAAAAATTAATTCAAACCATTGCTCACATGCCAATGAAGGAGCAACACGATTTGCTTGA
>CAYQDP010000307.1:0-4027 GCA_964416235.1 uncultured Flavobacteriaceae bacterium
TGCGTCACGATCCTGACGGTTAGCGGCCACTTTCGCGCCTTTTTTTCTTAAGAAATCAACTGCTTGTTCGAAATCGCCATTGCTTTCTTCTAATGCTTTTTTGCAATCCATCATACCGGCACCGGTTTGTTGGCGTAATTTGTTTACATCTGCTGCTGTGATAGCCATAATTTTATTCTTTATTTGTTATTTAATATTTCTTGATTCAGTTTATTCTTTAGAGTGAGTTCACTCTGATTTATTCAAAAAAAACGGTCAGTCTGTTGCCAGAATGACCGTTTAATTAATTTAAAATTAAATTATTTTTTTGCGGTCACTCTTTTACGAGGACGTTTTCCGCCTTTGTCTCCTTCTTCTTCTTCAGTACCTTTAAATTTAAGGCCTGCTGCCAACTCTTCAGCTTCGTGTTTCGATTCTTCTTTAGAATCTTTTTCTTCAGCTGCTTGAGCTTCTTTATCCATTTTACGTTCAGCTAAACCTTCCTTAATTGCAGCGCCCATTAAGTCAATAATGTATGCAATAGAAGTTGAAGCGTCATCGTTAGCAGGAATAGCGTAGTCTACTTCATTCGGATTTGAATTAGTATCAACGATGGCAAAAGTTGGGATATTTAAACGTTTTGCTTCTTTAACAGCAATATGTTCTTTAGTAATATCAACAATAAACAATGCAGCAGGTAAACGAGATAAATCTGCGATTGAACCGAACTGGATTTCTAATTTAGCGCGCTCACGAGAAATTTGTAAACGTTCTTTTTTAGAAATACTGCTGAAAGTTCCATCAGTAGTCATCTTATCAATTTGAGCCATACGGCGAATTGACTTACGGATTGTTGCGAAGTTTGTTAACATACCACCTGGCCAACGCTCAGTTACATAAGGCATGTTAAGAGGTTTGATTCTCTCTGCAACGATATCTTTAGCTTGTTTTTTTGTAGCAACAAATAATACTTTCTTACCTGAGCGCGCAATTTGCTTAAGTGCGTTAGCTGCTTCGTCTATCTTAGCAACGGTTTTATTTAAATCGATAATATGGATACCGTTTTTTTCTGCATAAATGTACGGAGCCATTGCAGGGTTCCATTTACGTTTAAGGTGACCAAAGTGAGCACCTGCTTCAAGTAATTCGTTAAATGATGTTCTTGACATTTCTTTTCTCTTATTAAAATATTAACGTTTGCTGAATTGGAAGCGACGACGTGCTTTCTTCTGACCGAATTTCTTACGTTCAACCATACGAGGGTCGCGGGTCATTAAACCTTCCGCTCTTAAATCTTTTTTATACTCTTCATTAATTTCAACTAAAGCTTTAGCAATAGCTAAACGGATAGCTTGAGCCTGACCGGTAATTCCACCACCCTTTACGTTTGCTTTAATATCGTACTCGCCATTCACCTTTGCGATGTTTAAGGCTTGAGTTACGTAATACTGCAAAGTAGGAGTAGAGAAATATACTTTATAATCTTTACCGTTTACTTCAATATTGCCTTTACCTTTTGTAAGGTAAGCGCGAGCAACTGAAGTTTTTCTGCGTCCTGATGTGTTAATTACTTCCATTCTTATTATTAAGCTTTAATAGTACTTAAATCAATTTTCTTTGGCTGTTGAGCCTCTTGGTTGTGTTCAGTACCAGCGTAAATAAATACGTTGGTATTTAAACGACGACCTAAACGGTTTTTAGGCAGCATACCGTGGATTGCTAAACGCAATACCTCAGTAGGTTTTGTGCCTAATAAAAACTTAGGAGTTGCAAAACGCTGACCACCAGGATAACCTGTATAACGGATATATTCCTTATCAGTTAATTTTTTACCGGTAAAACGAATTTTATCGGCATTGATAATAACCACATTTGTACCGCTATCTGTATGCGGGGTAAAGCTAGTTTTGTGCTTTCCACGTAATAAATACGCCACTTTTGAGGCCAAACGACCTGCTACCTGGTTCTCTGCGTCAACCAATACCCAATCCTTCTCAGATTTGGCTAGATTAACAAACTTAGTTTTATAACTTAATGCGTCCACTGTTTCAAATTATTTATTTGTTTCCTAAAATAAGGGCTGCAAATTTAAGGAGTATTTTTTTCCCGAACAAACTTTTAAAGCAATATTTTAGCCTAATGTTCGGTTTTGTGCCTCTAAAAGCCAAATATTTCTAAGCAGAAGCTAAAAAACGGGCACTAATCGCACTTTTTCAAACCCATTTATTTTTAAATAATTGAAAATCAATTTATTGTTTTTGATAGGGATTGTGCCACAAAAGTACAAAAAATAACCCCTGCCGGCGAAGACAGGGGTTAAAATTGAGCTTTTGGGACGATTATTTTACAGGATTCCCGTTAAGATCAAGTTCAATAACTTCATAGCCTAAAGCCTTTACTTTATCAAAATTTGTGGCTTTGTCGCCAACAACAAGAATGAGCATGTTGTCTAAAGGAAGGTATTTTTTGGCTCTAGTATCAATATCTGCTTTAGTGATATTACTTAAAATTTCACCTTGTTGTTTTACATAGTTTTTATCCAAATTAAAATCTAATATTCTTTTAATGAATCCTAGTTTTTGGAAAGCTGATTCATATTTTAAAGCATCAGATTGTGCCATAGCATTTTTAGTGAAGGTTAATTCATCTTCTGTAACGCCGTTAGCAGTGTATTTTTTTAATTCTGCAATCATATCTATTAATGTACTGTCGGTTGAGTTGGCGCGGAAACCACCACTTACTGTATAGGGTCCCGGATATTTTCCACCTGAAAATCCACCACGTACTCCGTAAGTAAAACCGCGAATTTCTCTTAATAAATAGTTTACACGACTGTTGAAAGCGCCTGCAAATGCAAAATTCATAATGTTGTTTTTATAATACTCGCCGGTTGCGTCATACGGCAACGACATATATCCCAATCTGATTTCAGATTGCGGTGCGTTTTTCTTATCAACGAAATAAATTTTTGTTTTAGTGATTGATGGAATTGCAGGCTCAGAAGGTTTAACAACAGGATTAGCTTTTAGCTTTGTAACAAAACTCATTTTTGCGAGCACCTCTTCTTTTTTTACGTCACCGCTAATTGCAATAGAAGCTCCTTCTGAAGAAAAACCTTCATAGCATTTTTTTACATCGTCTAAACTAATGCTGCTAACAGTTTCTGAAGTACCGATGGCAGGAACGCTCATGATATGATCATTGCCATATATGAGTTTATTGTAAATTAAACCTGCAATTGTGGCAGCACTTGTTTGCATTTGAGCAATTGCATCTAAATTTTCTTTCTTTACTAATTCAAAATCTTCAGAGGAGAATTTAGGCATAAACATTATTTCTTCGGCGATTTTCAAAGTGGCATCTAGATTGTTTTTTAAACATGAAATGTTAATGCTGATTTCTTCGTTACCCGCACTAACGGAAACATCACTTCCTAATTTATCCAACATTTTTTCAATTTCTTCTGACGAATGAAGCGTTGTACTTTCTTCCATCATAGAAGCCGTGATGTTAGATAATCCTGATTTGTTTTTTGGTTCGAAGCGATGTCCATAAGGAATGCTGATTAAAATATTCACTTTCGGGATATCATTGCTGCTTACGCCAATTACTTTTATTCCATTCGATAATTTATCAGTCCAGAAATCCGGAACCGGAACTAAAGATGCCGGTTTTGCCTGAGGCATTTTACTTCTATCGAAATTGTCTTTTGGTTCGGTATAACTTAAATTTTTGTACTCAGCACTTTCTTGTTCTACTTTACGTGTATACATTTTCCAGGTATCGTCATGTGCTTTTAAATCTCCTTTTCCTTTAGGCACACAACTTAATATAACTGCGTTTTTTCCTTTGATATAGGTGTTATATACGCGCATTACATCGGCTTTAGTTACTTTTAAATAACTCTCAATTTCTTTCTTTAAATAGTTTGCATCTCCTGTGAATGTATAATACGCTGCTAACTGAGCACCTTTACCTTGAACGGTTGACAATCCGTTATATAAATCACTTTGAAAACGTGCTTTGAATTTTTCAATGTCTTCATCTG